>CALFQW010000041.1 GCA_937919305.1 uncultured Candidatus Saccharibacteria bacterium | reverse complement strand
ACCGGTCACCTGGGCGGGGTCAAGCTTCAATTCTCGGGCCGAGGCCGGGTTCCCGAACGTCGATATCGCCATCGCAACTATAAGGCCCAGGGCCGCATACGCGGGCCGGGGGCAAAAAATTCCGTTCAAAAGTTTCTTCATCATGATCATCCTCGGTAAATTCCCTTTCCTTCCCTTCCGTCACGCATCGAGCGTCAGGGCGGTTTTCGGCATGGCAACGCAAGTCAGGCACGATCCTTCTTCGGGGGTGACCCCAGAGTCGGTGACATAGGTTACCTCGCCGGATTTTACGGCGACAATACAGGTGCCGCAATTCATCCAGAAGCTGAAGAAAAAGATATTGAGATAAGCGCCAATGATCTGCGCGTAGATGTATATAGAGCTGGTGGCCACGGCGGTCAATCAGTGAACACGACTGACTCAGCCGTGCGTATCACCCACATACCTTCCGGCCTTGTCGTCCAGAATCAAGATGAGAAATCTCAGATCAAGAATAAAGAAAAAGCTATGAGCGTACTTCGCTCACGCCTGCTACAGATGCAAATAGATGAGGAGCAGGCGAAGCTAACTGCGGAACGCCGTAGCCTGATCGGCTCAGGTGATCGCTCAGAAAAAATCCGCACATATAACTTCCCGCAAGACCGCATCACCGACCACCGTATCGGCTACAGCAGAAGTGGTATCCCTGGCGCCATGAACGGTGATATCGATGACCTCATAGAACGCCTACAAGCCGCAGAACGCGAAATTAAAGCACGCGGTAGCAGCCACTAATCCCGTAAATCAGGCTAAGACTGTCTAATTTGAATCCTTCGAAATTGCTGGTGCTAGCTTGATCCTGTCTTGTGCTCGATAAGCCCTCCTCTCAGCCGGGTCAATCCAGTATACCGAGGCAAGTGCTAGCGCGCCTAGCACCGCAGGATAGCTCGAACTAACAGCCATATCCATGTATTCAATGAACTGGCCATGGCTCTCTCGTATGTCAGTTATCTCTGCGTCGAATACGTATGAGCCGCTGTTATATGATAAGAAAAACGCTCCCAGCGTTAGGGCTCCTTTCAAAAGAAATGAGTTGTGCCCGAATGAAAGATTATATAGCAATCCATGTATACGACCCATTTCTAATCGGCCATGCAGATCGTCAACGTAGTGCTGTAGTTCGTGCTCAAGTGTTTCTTGAGCACCAGCGTAGTTTTCGTCTGTTATACCGATGGTTGCTTCTTTAGTATCTGGGTCATAATAGCCATCCGCCTCATCTCCTGGGTGATTTGCCCCAAAAATAATTGTCAGTTCGCTATTATCTTCCGGTGCGTTGAGTTCACGTAGTGTCTTGTGAATAATATCCTCGTCTATATTCAGCACTTCACCAAGCTGTAACCCGAGATCTCTACCCAACTCAATATCCATCGCAACTCGTGGGCCCGAGGGTTTATCAGCTTCAACCGAGACAACTTCGTATCGAGGAAAGTTGATTTCAGGGATACCCTGGCTCTCAGTTGGATGAGGCTGTCGCATTCATCTTACTCAGATTCAGTTGATTCAGCAGGAAGCACGACCTCATCGCCAGCGTGCAAACCATCTTCGAGATCTGGGCTGTTTGCCTCCGCGAAGTCCATGACTTCGCCGCGGTTCATACCAACGTCACCCTTCGCTTCGTCTGCCATATTCCAGAGAGTGTCGCCGGTTGAGGCGATGACTGTTGTCGTATCCTGAGGCTGCTCTTTCTCTGAGTCATCAGCGGATACCACATTTGCACCTAGGGTAAGTATCCCTGCACCGGCAGCAACCGCTAGAGATTTTGCAAGTCGCTTACCTCGCCGTGTGAGTCTGTAGCCACTTTCTTGGCCACTTTCGGATGGGTCTATGTGATCTGGTGTATGTATTGTGTTTGTTTCGGGATTCATATTTTCATATTATCATACTTATGCTTATATGTCAATTATCTGTTTCTGTATAGCTGTGTCACAATAGTTAGATGACTATAGCGGAATGGCAGACAACTGCGCTGAAACTACTCTCGAATAGCCCTTCAGTACAGCTAGATATATCAGTTCTATTATCATTTGTTCTCAACAGACCGAAGTCTTGGGTGATCGCCCATAGCGACGAAAAACTTACTCGCGAACAGTTATCGATGCTGGATAAGCTCATACAAAAGCGCTTAGAGAGCACCCCTATCGCCTACCTTACAGGCGTGAAAGAATTTTACGGCAGATCATTTGCCGTATCGCCACACGTGCTGATACCGCGGCCGGAGACAGAAGACCTTGTCGAGATGCTCCTCTCGCATGCTCCTAATGGTCAAATACTCGACGTAGGCACAGGTAGTGGCTGTCTAGGTATCACGCTGGCTCTCGAAACGAATCTCGAAGTCACGTTGAGTGACATCAGCTCAGACGCACTGGGTGTAGCGCGTGAGAATGCCCAACGGCTAGGGCTGAGTGATATCGATACTATCGAGAGCGACCTGCTCGAATACTGGCTAAAAAATGGCCGAGTGAAGTTCGATATCATCGTAGCCAACTTACCCTATGTTGATCCTGAGTGGGATACTTCGCCGGAAACAACATACGAACCATCTCTTGCGCTGTATACCGATGACGGAGGACTGGAGCTCATATACAAGCTGATCCAACAGAGCATATCAGTATTGCGATCAGGCGGCTACTTGTTAATTGAGGCCGATCCGGTGCAACATGAGTCGATAACCCACGCAGCAAACTCAAACTACAAGCTTATTGATAGTCGTGGCTATGGTCTGCTATATCAGAGAAAATAGTCTTAGCATCTGCCCTAGCGTACTGCAGCCGCAGGAAAGTCTTCGAGCTTCACGTCAGCGGTACTCTTATCGTTACCACGGAGATACTCGATCTTCACTGTCGTTCCAGGTGCATACTGCGACAATGCGCTCAGTAAGGTGTTTGTAGCGCCAAGCTTTTTGCCACTGATACTAACGATGATGTCTCCATCTCTCAAACCGGCACGCTCCGCAGGACTGTTAGCAGTTACAGCGCTGCCCCCTGCTGTACTAGCAGTGATGAGCGCTCCATCCTGTGTGTCGAGATCATATTGTTTTGCTACTTCGGGACTCAGCATGACATACGAAACACCGAGGAATGCTCGCGACACCTTGCCCGATTCGTTAACACTTTTGATGAGACCTTTTGCATCGTTGATCGGGATGGCAAAACCAATGCCTTCGCCTTCTTGGTCCACGGCGGTATTGATACCGATGACTTCACCTCTGAGATTTACAAGTGGTCCGCCTGAATTGCCCGGATTAATGGCTGCATCGGTCTGAAAAAGGTTGCTCAATGAATCCGCACCACTCGCATCTCCAGCGATGATCGGACGCCCAAGTCCTGAGATGATGCCCGAAGTAACACTCGTCTGATACTGGCCAAGTGCATTACCTACTGCAATCACCTTACCGCCAACCTGTACCTCCGAAGAATCACCTAGCTTCGCAGGCGTAAGATTATCTACACCATTGATCTTCAGAAATCCAATGTCATTTGCCGGATCTAAGCCGACTAGAGATACATCCTCGTATGACGTGCCGTCTGAGAGAACGACGCTGAGACTGTTTGCATCTTCGATAACATGCCTATTTGTCAGTATGTACCCATCCTTGCTTATGACGATCCCCGTGCCTGCTGATTCCTGTGCAAATGTCCTCAACCCTATCGAAGTCTCTGACTCAACGACTATAGACACGACACTTGGACTTATCTCCTTGGCAACTTCTGCGACCAACTCACCTTCTTGAGTAACGATGTTGCGTCGCTCGGTGATACTG
>CALFQW010000040.1 GCA_937919305.1 uncultured Candidatus Saccharibacteria bacterium | reverse complement strand
TTGGATGACCAGCCTTGCAGGCAGCTGGGATTGGATTTGAACCAGGCTGAATGTGTAACATGGCCTATCATCGGAGCCACTGATAACGATTTACCATACGATTACGCTACCAAAATGTGCATCCAAAAAAGCGACATGCGACAGAAATCTAGGATCAAAAAAGATCGACGCTAGTCCCATCTAATTTGAACTTAAAAGGATGCATGTCAAAGTGCAAAAAGTTCTAGAAGAGCTCAAGCACGTCCGCTGAAAGTTGTGCAGCCGACCTACCAGAATCCCGAGAGATAAGGGTCCGGGCAGCTTATCTATGCCAATGACACAGGGCGTTCTCATCGACCACCTATCATAGCTTCAACATTTTGCCCTGTGGATGCCGATACGGATTTCGAGTCTCTTTATTTGCTGCTGGTGTGTTGAATTGCTTGGCGTCTTCACCGCTGTAGCGCTTGGTCCGTTTTTTCTTCGCTTTGTTCGCCATGTGATTTCCACCCTCGATCAGATTATATTGTATTATCGACCCATCAGTTTATCGATGAGGCTACGTCGTGAGCTGGCATATGCATATGCGCCGTATCCTAGTGATCCAGATCCGAATAAGCCTGCTGCAATTGCGGCTGGACCTGTATCAGCAATTTTCGTAGGAGTATCTTCGCCTTTTTTCTGACAGAGCTCACTGTTCACTGGTTCATATTTGCTCTCGTCCGCAACTGGAACGGTTCTTGTCTCGCCCGTCTCGGGGTCACAAACGATAACCTGTCTATTGTCAGGAACTTGAACTGTAGCGTCATCACAATCATCTGGATTGCCATCTACTGCTGGTGCATCTACGCAAACGGTGTTTTCGATACTCCCGGCTAGGTATACAGGTACTTTTGCGGTGATGGTAATACTCTGAGATTTGCCAGGTTCGAGAGACGGTATAGTGTAGCGCCACTTGTTGTCGGTGATGCTACCAGCACTAGCGTCTAGGAAAGTGACGCCGTTCGGTGCATCGTCGCTGACACGAACATTTTTCAAGGTGACGTTGCCAGGGTTGCGTACAACTAACTGGTACTGAAATGTTTGATCAACATTGAACGTAGCGTTTTCGACTAGCTCGCCGGAGTTGTCGATTACTTTCTTCTCAACGTTAACTTCAGGTTCGTCTATTTCTTCTGGGGGCTGGACCGTTATGTTTACTCGACACTTGTTTCCGTCTGCTTCTTGGAGCTTTCCATTAACTCTGACGAGTGCGGTCATCGTTACTCTGTAGTCGCCAGGCTTTGTATACTCGTGTCGTATGCGAGGAACGTCTGAGCGTTCACGAGTGCCGTCGCCAAAGTCAAAGCGGTAACCTACTATTCGTGCGCCGTTTTCTGCAGAGGCACTTCCGTTAAATCGGTACTCTGTGCGGGATATTTTGGTTTTGTTCAATTCGTCACATGAGTATTTTGGCTTCGGTTCTTTTGGCGGTTCCTTGGGTGTTCCGGTGACAGGGTTGCCACATGCTTTTACGACAGCAAATTTGAATTTGCCGTTTTCCATCTTTACGAAAGCAGTCTGGCCCTCATCGACGAACTTACTCGTTGGGTAGATGCCTGCATTTGTGCCCGATATAGGTGTACCACCGTAGTTGCGGCCGGCGGTTTTTGCATTTGTAGCAACTACTTTACCATTTACAGTGACGCGACCATCTCTCCAGACGATACCGTTTTGGTAATCTCCACGTAGATCGGCCCTGCTAATACCCATCGCGTTGTATATGCGGGGTATGTCACCTGTTGATGTGCGACTCATGATCTTGTTTTTGTCGAATATGCCGCAGTTAACAACAGCAACGCCATCGTTACAGTCGGGTGTGTTATCGATTGCAGCAAATGCACCTCCAGAGAGTCCATTTACAACAAAGACTGTGCTGAGGAGCACACCCAGACTCGCTATATATAGTTTGAATCTTTTATTCATCACTTGTCCTCGCAGTTATTTACTCTCCACCCGTATTGTCCAGACAATACCACACTATTATAATGTTGTCAAATTAGCTATGAGTTGACGCATTCAGCTCTACGTTTAGTAATGTACTATGCTGTATATATGAAAATTAAATTTACAGCCAATAAGACAACTAATTACTATTATTGGTTGCAAGCTCTTTCTGGTTGGGATAATCCTAATAATGATATTGAAGTCAGTGATGATGTGTTGCTGCGAGCAATAGTAAGCCTTAGGGAGTCGTTAGAGCGAGCACCAAATCCAAGATCTGTCCTCTCTGAATTATACACCAGTCGTATCACTACTTCTGAAGCCTTAGAGATACAGCAGCTTGTTCAACCTGCTGAGGAGTATTTCGATCGTATTTGGGCTCTCAACAAGGATATTTTGTTCACTAAACAGCACGATTTACAGCATGTAGATTTCAATGCATATGATCGAACAATCCAGTCTATAGTTCAATTTCTTGATGCGCAGTTTGATACTACAAAAACATATACAACTCAATTACTTATTAACGATAAGAATTCTCATGCAGTTGGCCATGCACTACGTAACACTAATTATACTTTGGTAATGCCTGACGTTTCGAATAAAGAGACTGCGCAATCGAATACTTTAATGACTGTTATGCACGAATATATTCATCACGTTGAGTTTTCGTCTAAAATTACCAGACCAATACTGAAAAATGCTTACGAGAAATACATAGGTAACAATATCGATAGTCCTGCTGGCCATGACTGGCAGTCAATGTTTGTCGAAGCATTAGTTTTCAGTCTGGCGAGCAAGCGAATTGGCGGTTTATTGCGTCCGTTAATTTATGACAAGCCTTCACCATCAGTAGAAGAGATGAAACCTGGTTTTATGCGAAGAGTTTCCAGGAATGATCTGACAACTTATGATGTGATTAATTGGGTTGCTCTACACATAGTTGTGGACATTGAAGAGTATTTATCTAAAGGCAAAACATTCGATCAAGGTATCGCAGATAAAATAGGGAAGACCTATAAAGAATTTTATTTGACATTGAGTCGATAAAAAAGTATTATCATACTCAATCACTGATAATCGGTTGGTGATGGGCTGGTGTAGCCTGCAGATACACCGCAATCACAGGAGTGATGACGTATGTCGGGTGGATGGGATAGCGGCGCTGCTTCCGAGCAGGGCAACGACCCCGGATCCGGAGATGGTTCCGGATTCGACAACGACGGCGGTAACGGCGACTGAACCTCGCCGTGGGGAGTGGTGTGCCATGCACACCACTCCCTGAATAAATCTCTCGACTAAGCTAAAGTTAGCAATCTATTTGTGTCGGACGAATAGTCCTTTTTTTCTTTGAAACCTCTTTTCACTAGCATATCCATGGACCTATGATTGCCGTGTCTTACAAGAGTCCAAGCTTTATTGCCATGTTTTTCACCAATAATAGCAAGTCTATGGTCGAGGGATAGTGCACCAAGACCTTTTCCTCTGAATGGGTTACAGATAAAGCCGGATAGGTTGGGTTGCTCTAAATCGCCTATCTCAATAGGAGGAGTAACGTCGAAAGATATTACGCTTAATCCAACGGCCATGTTACCTGAAAAAACAACGAACACATCGGTAGATCTTCGATTTTGTAGCGGTAGGTTGTGTAAAAGATGCCCATGGGCGGCTTCCGATCCGAGACGATATGTTGATACAAGCTTGGGGAAATCATCAACTAGATCATCATTTATGGGTTGAGATACAAGTTCAGCTAGATCACTACTGCTTTGAGCGATATTAGGCACTTCGCTAAGAGGGAGTATGTGATTCATATTATGTGATTAATGCATAGAATATAAAATAAAACAATATCATGCACCATAGTTCATAATAAATAGTATGAAAAAAGGTGACAGACGAGATGGTTTAGTGTTTCATGCTGGCTTTCCTAATGCGGGAGAAGACCAGGCGCGTGCCACGATGAGCCTAGATGCAAGGGTTGTGAGGAATCGTGCAAGCACTTACTTTTGGGAACTGGATGACGATATACCAGAGCTGGGATGGATGCGGGGCTCAATAGTTGTGGTTGATAAAGCGTTGGTACCGAAGAACAATGATCTACTCGTGGCTGTTGTCCAAGAGGAGTTTTCTGTTCGGCAGCTGCGAGATAGACTACTCTGGTCACTCGATGGTAAGAAAGAGACGACAGAACAAATAGCTGTGTGGGGTGTTATTACTCATGTGCTGAATGAGTATCGAACATGAGTCGCTATGCGCTTATCGATTGCAATAATTTTTTCGTGAGTTGTGAGCGAGTATTTCGACCTGACTTAGCGGATGTGCCCGTTGCTGTGCTAAGTAACAATGACGGCTGTATCGTAGCTCGTAGTAACGAGGTGAAAGCCCTCGGCATCGCTATGGGTATACCTTTGTTCAAAGTGAAGGATATAGTGAACGCGCACAATGTGCGACTTTTCTCAGCAAACTTCGAACTCTATGGCGACATATCTGGAAGGATCATATCCTTGCTCAGGGGGGAGACGCCACTTATCGAGGCATATTCTATAGACGAGAATTTTTTGGATCTGAGTCAGTTACCGAATCTTGACAAGCTCAAATGGGCGCGTAGAGTAAGGCGTCGCATATTGACCGAGATAGGTATACCCGTATCCGTTGGTGTTGCGCCGACAAAAACACTCGCAAAAGTAGCATCAACGTATGCAAAAACACATGGAGATGGTGCGGCTGTGATCGATAGTGAGCACTCACGTCGGGAAATGTTGGGTGAGTTGCCTATCGAAGATGTATGGGGGATAGGGCGACGTATCGCTCCAAAATTACAAGATATGGGTGTCTCAAATACGCTGCAGCTGGTTGATGCAAGTGACCAATGGCTCGCGAGGCAATTTAACGTGACAGGGCTTCGTATGATCGATGAGCTTCGCGGTCAGCCACGATTGCCGTTTGGCGACAAGAGTACTCAGCGAAAAACGATCATGAGGTCACGTAGTTTCGGCCATAAGATCCGTAGCATATCCCAGCTAGAGGGTGCGGTCGCGACATTTGCTGCACAAGCAGCTGCGAAGCTACGTGCTCAGGAGTCGGTATGTAGAGAGCTCAGAGTTATACTCCATGCCGTCGATGGTGCAACAAAGAAAAAACATTTTATTTCCAAAACTATCCAGTTGCCTGAGAGCACAGGTAACACGGGTGTCATACTATCGGCAGCTATCGACGTGTTGGGGCAGATATATGACGACGCATATAGCTACCGTAAGGCGGGAGTAGTGTTGAGTAGCATCGTTGATGTAGCTGACTGGCAGCTTTCTATGTTTTCTAGGCCGAGCTCTCGTGAAAGAGGTGTGAGGCTTATGAATACTGTCGATGCTATCAATCGGCGTTTTGGCTCAGGGACTGTGTGGCATGCTAGGGAGGCCCGTGCGCACGCACAGTGGCGTAGCAAGAGAGAACGGCAAAGCCCCCGATACACCACTCGTTTTAGTGAATTACCGAAACTACACAGGTAAGCTGTGACCAATTGCTAATATATACGCGAAAAATATTTGACAATATATGTCAATAGGCGTATACCAGTTATAACGTATTGGTTATCGTGATAGGAATGATGACCCTTTGTGTTTTAGTGCGATGGAGCATTGAGGCAGATACGTCTTTTACAAACAGGAAGGTTAGCCTTGTCATACGACAACAAGGTGTCAACACTGGTCTCCAAGCTCAGCCCCGACGTCCGACGCCAGCTCAGCGAAGCCGGGTTGGAGTTCGCCCAACTGGTGAGCGGCAAGCACAAGCTCCCGCAAGGAAGTCGTGAGTGCGAGAAGGTCAACGCATGGCTCGATGCACGCGTTGCCGAGATCTACCAAGCCTCGAGCACTTTCGGTATCTGCTCGACGCTGCAGGACATCGGAACGCACATCGGATCGAAGTACAGCGCACTGCGTGAGGCCATCTGGCTGATCTCGCGGGGTTTCGTCCAAGATGCCTACAGCGCGGACGCTTCTGAGCTGGTGAGTGCCTGATGGCGCGTCGGCACGGCAAGAAGACGGATCGCAGAGGGAGCAGGCGCAACGGAGCGAACGCGACTGGTCGCAGCGCCGCCAAGAAGGGTCGCGCACGCGACGATCAGAAGGGCGCGAAGAACAGAAGGCGAAAGCGCAATCGTCACCGCAAGCTGTCGAAGGCTGCTGCCTGATGGACCGGCAAGCTGAGGAGGAGTTATTCACCCCTGATGCGATCCAGCTCAAGTGCGCGATGGGTGCTGTCATCAAGGCCTTGAAGCGTAGGAATGGTCGTATCGAGATGGGGTCTGAGAGAGACGTCAACCAACTGATCAGGCGTATGGATCACCGGCTCTTGAGGGAGCTAGGGGGCACGCATCGCCAGCGGTGCATCACCGTTCATGCTGCAGTCGAAAAGCTGATCGGTCTGAGCGACGAGCGTCAGATCGTTAAGTGGGACGGCATGTCTCTTAGTCTGATCACAGGAGTACGGAAACGGAGACGCAGGCGGAAGCGTCACCGCTCTCGTCAGCGCTATACCTGTTCTCAGCAGCGGCAACGCTCACCCAGCCCAGCTTCCTAACCATCCTGGTGCGGCGGGTCCGAGGTATCCCCTCGGGCTCGCCGCAGCACCAATCCTCAAACATCTTTTCACATCTGTTATATCGTGTTACAATCAGTCGGTTATCGGCTGTTTTTTGTTTGATAACATCTGGCCTCATCGTCTAATGGTTAGGACACCAGGTTTTCATCCTGGCAATCGGAGTTCGATTCTCCGTGAGGTCACCAGAAAATATGCTCACCAATTTGGTGGGCATATTTTCTTATATTGAGACGGCGGTGCGAGCAAGCAATTTGTGCTACTATAAACGCTTGTAATACAACAAAACAAACAGGAGCGATATGGAAGAAGCATCTCAGTCTACGACGTCAGTACATTACTTGGCATATGTAAAACGTGACGAAGAGGCTAACTCAACTCTATTTGAGGATGATGCGAGACGAGACGAACTAGCATCGCTGTTCCAAGACCCGTTTAGCGACGCAACAAAATTTCCGTTCGAAGGTGATACTCAGGTACTAGCTGACGGGGCATGTTATGAAGTCTCACTGTCTCAGCACGGTATCGAAGCGATGGAGCGTCAGTACATAACTTCGACTTTGCAGATCGACAGCTTGAGTGAATATGATATCTCGACAGAAGGCGGCAAAGACATCAGTGTCGTTTACGCGTTTGACGGTAAAAAACTTGTGTTCAAAAGAGTACCAAAGTCAAGGCACCTACGCGATAGCAAGATAGTTAGTATTGGCGATGAGGGCGCAGTTATTAGTTCGTCAACGCACGTATTTTCATTTGATGACAAGGTCGATGCTGTTTATCACGTCGGCACCAAGAAATTGTATTTTGCAGATTTTCAGGCAGCAAAGCACGTGTTCGGTACACTCGAGATCTACTATCGCGGTGCTACTCAAAATGAAGTAGATGAATGGCTTGATCCCGGTGTGTTCGATATCGACAGTAGCTTTGATACTTTTGCGATCAGTACACCGAACCGCAAGCGCATGCGTCTCGCTACTGACGAGTTGCAAATAGATCTCGCCGACGAGGAAACACTTATCCGGATACGAGCTTATGCTGCGCAGCATGCGCCGAAGATGTTATTTATAAATAACAAGTTCAATGTGAAAAAGAATGCTGACATCACTGAAGCGCTTCGTATCATAACAGGGGCCTACTATCAGAACGAGATCACCGGAGAATTGATGGTCGCCAACACTCCCAAAAGAGCATAAGCTCGTTGACAGCAAAAAAAGCACATCTTAAACTGTTAGTATCTACGTAAAATAAAAATTACCAAACAGGCTCAAGGAGAGCCGACATAATGATATTTAAACGCTCGAAGATACTTGCAACTCTCGGTCCAGCCACTCACAGCAAACAAATGGTATACGATCTCATTTCTGCTGGAGTGAATGGTTTTCGATTGAATTTTTCTCACGGTACATATGAAGAACGTGATGAGCAGATCAAGTGGATTCGTGATGCATCAAAGAAGCTAGGCAAGCCAGTTGCGATACTGCAGGACATACAAGGCCCCAAGATACGACTAGGAAATCTGGATGTAAAGCAACAGGTGGTTCACAAAGGCGATGAGTTATCTCTAGTCTTTGGCTCTGAGCATAAAGGTTCCGTTATACCTGTACAATACGACCTTTCGGAGAAAGTCGAAGTCGGGCAGCGGCTCTATATCTTTGATGGAAAGATACGAACAATAGTCATCAGCACTGCCCCGAAGACGGTTACTGTTCGTGTTGAGAATGACGGTTACGTCATGAGTAGAAAGGGTATCAACTTACCTGACACGGATTTTGGTGGGGATATCTTTACTGATAAAGATTATCGCGACATGGAGTACGGTGCCTCTCAAGATATCGACTACGTTGCACTAAGTTTCATACAGAGCGCACATGACGTTGAGGCGGCGCGCGGCTTTTTGGCGGGCAAGGGTTCAACCGCGGACGTCGTCGCAAAAGTTGAGACGAGGCAAGCCATAGAGCCCAGTGAACTTGAGAGAATTGTTGAGGCGAGCGATGGAGTTATGGTCGCGCGTGGTGACTTGGCCATCGAGGTGGGTGCTGAGATAGTGCCTATTGTTCAGCAGCAGATCCTAGGTCTCTGTCAAAAGCATGCGAAGATCAGCATCGTTGCAACGCAAATGATGGCGAGTATGGTCGATAACCCTGAGCCAACTCGTGCCGAGGTCAGCGATATCTCTCACGCTGTTGCATACGGGGCAGATTGTCTCATGTTGAGCGATGAAACTGCGAACGGTGAATATCCCTTGGAAGCAGTCTCAAGCATGAAGCGAGTTATACTCTACACGCAAGAAAATTCACCCGTTAGACCACTTGGTTCACCGATCAATACCGGCGCAAATGCCGCTTCGATATGCGCTGCTGCAAAGAGTCTTGCTGCTCAGATGCATGCAAATGTCATCGTTGCTGAAACAAAATCTGGTGCAACCGCTGCTCAGATCGCAGCACACAGGCCGACCCGACCAATTGTTTCAGTGACTAGTGATAAGAGAGTAGCCCAGCAGCTCGCACTGCTGTACGCAAACAAAAG
>CALFQW010000039.1 GCA_937919305.1 uncultured Candidatus Saccharibacteria bacterium | reverse complement strand
AGCAACAAACAAATAGACGACTGGTAGCACCCAGAAATAGCGTGAGAGAAGGGTATCTATTCGGTTCATCTTTATATAATATCAAATAAAGCCGTTTACTCGGAATGAAATGAAGACGGACGGAATAAACTTCTCCGAGAAGTTTATATGGCTCGACGATGATCTATGGGAAGATGAGCTAAAGGTTCTGGAAGAGTACAACGCCACTGATAACTTTATTCTTGTCGATCTCAACAAGAACCCAGATCAGCTCAAAGATATTGCTGATATTATTTAGTTTTCTTTTGATCTTTTAGGTAGTTTTTCAAGATAGCAAGTACTAATAACTGCTTTCGTGCACCAGCACTATTTGGTTTTACGATAATCACATAAAGGGTTAATAAAATCACTGCAACGAGTGCTCCTGCGATATAGAAGTACCAGTTACTCCAGAATAAAATAGCCGGAATTAACAATATAGGGAGGGTGCGGACTAGTAAGAATCGTGTCAACGAAGAATAGTACCTAGTAAATCGTTTGTACGCAGAAGGGCGTGCCTCTTGATGGATCTTTAGATATTTCGCATAACTCCCCATATTTTCTGGGGCTGATATCCTCATGCGCTCATACGATGACTCTTTGTCAGCATCATCATAGAGTCCGTAGAATGAGTCTTTCGAGCGGAAAAACATATAGTGAAGTATGACAAGTAGCCAATCTGTCGATCCAGAAAATCGAAGATAAGAAGCACCAAAGACAAGACCTATACCGAATGCGAGGTATTCCATACTATCTATCATATCATTTACACCATTTTTCCAGTCCTATGAAGCGGAGCATCTGTAGTACCGACACCTTATCTTCAATTCGACGCATAATCTCACAGCTGTCACTTTGAGACAGTATATTCAAACTGCCTTCGTACAACACTAAATCATCTATTATTGCAAGTTTACGGTGATGGCCGCTCGTGAATAGCACCTTAACTCCTATTTCTTGTAATTCAGCGATAGCGTATGTAGCCCGATCTCGCAGGATAGTATCATGCTCATCAAGTGGCTTAGTGTTTATGACTACTTTGACCCCTCTATTGCGTAATTTTGTAATGATGGGCAGTAGGCATGAGATTCTCTTGATAGTGATAAAAGGGCTCTCTATTGCAACTAAGTATCTTGCTCTGACTAGATCGCGTTCAAACGGCTTGTAGAATGTATCTTGATCGTACAGGGTAGTATGAGAACTAGAGAAAATATTACGCATTATCTTCACCCCTGTTGGAAAAAGATATTATACCACAATAGGTTCGGTAATCATCCTTAAGCCCCTGCCAAAGAAAAAGATGGACATTTGCGTCCATCTTTTTCTTTGATTTGGATATGCAGAGTTGAGCCTCGATCGGCGGCAGCTTGCTGGCGCAAGATCGTGGTGCGATAGCGAGGAGCAGGGCAGGAAAGTTTACTTTTCTGAACGCGACGATGATATATCTGAGGATATTCCACGTGCCCCTGCCAAACAGGATAGATCTCATTTTTGAGGTCTTTTTTGTTTATTTTACCTCTGTTATTTTCGCTATCTTTGTCGGTTCGGTTAAGCATATTTTGCCCCTCCATAATTTCCTTAGTTTTACGGCTTCTTTTAGCGACTGATTCAGCAAAGAAAGTGTATTTAACAGATACGGAATTGTCTTTTAAGGTCACGGATTCAAATAGTTCGGTTAAAATTGAGCGTTTTGCCTCGCTAGTGATATCTGAGTCCAGATACTCGTCTTTTGCAGTCTGAGTTAGCTTGATTAGGTCTATGGCCTCCTCGTGTCGCTGAGCGCTCGTAGAGTCGGCTATTGACAGGTCATCCTTGACTGTCTGGATCTGCTCTAGAATGCTCTTATGCTTGGCCTCATAGCGCTCCTTGGTTATGTCACCTGCAAGCTTATCATCGTACAGCATCTCATCCATCCTAGATAGTCTCTCGAGCTTAGTCTCAAGAGATTTGCGATATTCTTCTGCGGCATCATTTGAGGTTTTGTATTCATTCTCTAGCTGATTCACGAGCCATTCTACGATCTCCGGTGAAGGACAAATTAACTCGTCGAGTTTCTCGATAAGGGTATCGTGTGCTAATTCTTCACGAAGGTATTTGTTGTTTCTACATTCCTGCAGATCTCGCTGACAAGCTCCGTATAGGTGGCCTTTCTGTTTTTCCCAGGTGATTGTTTTTGAGCAGTAACCACAGGTTAGGATATTCTTTAGTATTGGGT
>CALFQW010000038.1 GCA_937919305.1 uncultured Candidatus Saccharibacteria bacterium | reverse complement strand
ATGTTCGTGGACGTGACAACACGACCGGTCTGCCACGCAAGCTCGAGGTCACCAGCAAGGAGATCCGGGGCGCGCTGCAGGCGCCTGTGAAGATGATCATTGCTGCCGTGAAACGGACTCTTGAGCGTGCCGAGCCGGAATTAGCTGCTGATCTGGTGGATAACGGCGTCTACCTCGTAGGTGGTCTCATCGCCATGCTGTAGAGCCCATGCCAACTGCGGCTCAACGTGTCGCTTGCTGGTATCAAACATGTAGACCATTGTCCCCATGTTCAACTCCTATTCGATACTTGTCGGCTGATCCGACACTCATAAAATATTATATCAAAATAAATGATTATTGTCAATCCATTGTACCTCTGTTATAATGGTCAATATATGAAGAAAATTCCTTATGTAGCGATCGTCGGTCGTACAAATGCCGGAAAGAGTAGTCTGTTTAACCGTATATACGGCTCTCAGGAAGCTATCGTAGCCCGTGAAGCTGGCACTACTCGTGACAATGTCGTACGAAAAGTATCGCTTGGCTCTAAAAAAGATTGCTGGCTTGTTGATACAGCTGGCCTCAAGCCTGCCGAGGACGAGTTTGAGGCATCCATCCAAGATCAGATTGTTGAGGCGACTGAGATCGCCGACGTCATACTAGTTGTTGTAGACAGCACCGAGTACCCGAGCGATGAGGATCGTCGTATCGCAAAGACAGCACTCAAAAGCAAAAAACCTGTCATCCTCGTACTAAACAAGTCCGACCTTAAAAAATCACTCGATAGTGAAGAATTTCTAAGACTTGGCATCAAGACAGTCGTAAGAACCAGCGCTGAGCACAACAGCGGTATCGACTACCTCACAGACAGGCTTAGCACTGAACTACCGACTGTTTCCGCTACTGAGCCTGATGACGTACTGCGTATCGCTCTCATCGGTAGACCAAATGTCGGCAAGAGCTATCTATTCAACACACTAGCCGGCAAGCAGCAGGCGCTGGTAGCCAACATCGCCGGAACGACGCGTGACGTCAACAGGGTGAGCGTTCGTTACCACGGCAAAGACGTAGAGCTCCTTGATACAGCTGGAGTTAGACGCCCCGGTAAACAAGATGTCGGTATAGAGAAATTCTCCGTCCTACGAACGCTACAAGCCATCGAAGAATCAGACGTATGCTTGTTGCTAATGGACGTAAATGAGCTCAATACACAGCTTGATCAAAAACTCGCTGGCATCATAAAAGAAGCGGGGCGGGGTATCGTGATCGTCGTTAGTAAGTGGGATGCTGCCCGGGATAGAGATGCGTATACCCGCGACGCACTCGCCCCTCAAATACAACGGACTTTCGACTTTGTTCCATGGGCGCCACTGATATTTACAAGCTCTGTTACCGGACAGAATGTGACAAAGCTATTTGATCTAGCGCTCGACATCGAGCAGCAGCGCAAAACAGAGCTCAAGACTACCGCTCTGAACCGCATACTCCAAGACTGCCTACGCAAACACCCGCCAGCCGGCCTCAAGAACACCCACCCAAAGCTAAGATACATGGTGCAAACCGACACAAATCCACCATGGTTCGTTATATTTGGCTCAAACTTGAAGTTCCTACACTGGAGCTACAAGCGATATTTAGAGCGTAGCGTCCGAGCCCACCATAACTTTGCGGGTACGCCGATCATGTTTAGCTTTCGTGATGAGAAGCAACTCAAGGCAAATCGTGAACGGATCCGAGCAGGCAAAGAGCCTGTCACAAAAGCCTACAAACAGCAAAAAAACGCTGAAAAACAGCGCTGATACACTCTCTGAGATCTGACGAGGCCCCGGCCCCACCAGATACAATGCTCGACGATGAGCAGATCTGGTGAGGTCCGGGGCTGGCCGAGTGACGAAGAGAGTCAGTTGTGCGACTTGACTGTGCTCAGACCACGCCGGGAACGGTGCTCGGCCACCCGCTCGTCCTTCTGTTCGTCGGTGAGAACGGTGCTGGGTCGCTGACGCTCCTTGTGGGCGACGGGGCTGTTCGGGTGCGATGCTAGAGGAGCACCGATGCCCCGCGGGCTGTCGGAGGCTTCGCGGCGCACGCGCGCCTTCTCAGCCTCACGCTGGCTCTTCCTCTCGCTGATGGGTGAGCTGATCACCCATATGTAGGCCATGAGGAGGGCGACGGCGATGCCGATGATCCACTGGATGGTTTCGGGCATGATGATTTCCAATCACTCGGGGGGTACACAGCACTGAAAGACTCAGTCACTGATATGTCTATAATAGCACAATGCTTATGTATTGTCAATGATGTATCCTATTCGATCTCGAAATACTAGTCAGTTATACTGATGTACATGAAGCTCATATTCGCAATAGGAAATCCCGGTGATCGCTATACCGACACTCGCCACAACTTAGGATTCACTATTATTGATGCATATACCGAGCGCAAGAACGCTACATTTTCACTGAAGACAAAGTTTTTCGCCGAAATAGCTGAGTTCACGGGCGGCCGGCACAAGATCATCCTCGCAAAGCCAACAACGTTTTATAACGACTGCGGTAGTAGTTTTCGTGCAATCATAGACTTCTATAAGATCGCACCGCAAGACGCGCTTGTAGTGCACGATGAGCTCGCGATCACTTTCGGCACACTTCGTATACGACACGGTGGGTCTGACGCCGGTAGCAACGGCATCAAATCCATAAATCAACATGGCGGCGAAGATAGTATGCGTCTGCGCATAGGCGTCAACAATCCTGATAGACTCTTATCGGATACCGACTTTGTTCTCGGGCGATTCAATGCGCTGGAGCAAAAGGTACTAACTGATCATATAGCGCCTGCCGCACACGAGATCATCGACTCATTTATTTCTGGTGGGATAGCCGTCACCTCCATGAGCGTGCTGCCGTCAGAAAAAATTGACAAGAAAAAAGACAACTAAAAAAGCACCAGGTAAGGGTGGGCATCACCTGGTGCTATTTCACCCTTCAACCCACCCCAGACGAAGCGTTTCGAGCTGAGCATTGTCGAGCTGAACGCCTGGCAAGCCACTACTGGATAGTCATCTTTGAAATTGGGACCGCGCTGCCTCGCAGAAGGATAAAGCACGGGGTTAAAGGGATTAGCATGCGCGTAAACCTATATGATCGTAACAGTGGAGGGTAGAAAACTAGTACAATCAGCTTACGCACACTCTAACATGTGGTGTACAGTAGACTGTAACCACAGTAGATTTGGGGGTATAAGGTGCGCTTGATTGTGTTAAAACAATCAACCATGCGCTATATTAGCACTGTTTAAACATAAAGTCAATACTATTCAACACTTTTTTGTATGAAAATCAAGAGCATAAGCATTTCCTCTGACAGTTACCCCGATCGACTCCGACACATTCCGAAAGCACCGGAAAAGCTGTACGCGCTCGGCTCACTCAAACATACGGCGCCCACAGTTGCGATCATCGGTTCTCGCAAGCCAACGAGCTACGGTCAGGCCGTCACAGAACAAATAGCCCTGGGGCTTTCGCGCCGGGGCGTGAGCATTGTGAGTGGGCTCGCATACGGTATAGACGTAATAGCGCAGCGTACTGCGATAAAGAACGATGCTCATGTGATAGCAGTGTTGGCGGGCGGGCTCGACAGTATATATCCTCGTGCTCACCGTGATCTAGCGATCCAGATCCTGGAGCAAGGCGGTAGCCTCGTCAGCGAATACCCAGCTGGTACGCCGCCGATGCAGTATCGGTTTTTACAGCGAAATCGCATAGTGAGCGGCCTATCAGATGCAATCGTTGTCACGGAGGCCAGTGCAAAGAGCGGCACTATGAACACTGTCATGTATGCCCTGGAGCAGGGTAGAGATGTCTACGCAGTACCCGGCCCGATCACGAGCGCCATGAGCTCAGGCTGCAACAATCTGATCGCCCAAGGTGCAAAGCCGATCACATCGGTGCAGAGTTTTATAGATGAGATATGTGGTAGCGCAGCTGGTGATATGGACATGACACCTATCGGCCAATCTCCAGAAGAGTCTGTCTTGCTGGAGCTCATACGAGGTGGCGTGTCAGATGGTGACGAACTAGTCGAGCAATCAAAACTCGACGCGCAGGTAGTCGCCCAAACCCTCACGATGCTAGAGATACAGGGTATCGTATCGCCGATAGGTGGCAATAAATGGCGACTTTGAAGATATCTGCTACATAAATAACGTATTGTTTGCAATTTTGTTGTATAATATGCGAAAAACCTACTCATATATCATGATAGTCGCATCATGATTCTGGATTTATTATTTCATTACGTATATGTAGGAGTACCCAAAATATAAATATGAGGTCCCTCCGGCATATACTTAAGGAAATATGTTTAAGCAAAAATGTGCCTCGGCTCAAAAAATCGAAAATCGCGGAAAAATCGCCAAAATTACATATTTAGCAAAAAAATTTCGTCAATGTGCCTGATGTGTGCACATACTTATGCCGCTCTGAGTAGCATAATATAATGTTAGTTGATATTTTCTGTAAGTGGTAGAGCGTAGAAACTCATTTGAGAAATATTGGAGCTGCTAGAACTTCCAAAACGCGTTTTTCTCAT
>CALFQW010000037.1 GCA_937919305.1 uncultured Candidatus Saccharibacteria bacterium | reverse complement strand
ATAATATGTTTTTAGGGAGAATCCCTCCTCCTGTATATAACATGGTCGTATCAGAAAGTTTAGAAAAACTAGAATGAAGTATTGGGTCTCGTAATCCATTAACAAGCATTATTTCTACGTTATCACTATAAAAACTCAAATCTTTAAGTTTGTTAGCTCCTAAAAGCGTGGAGTGATCAAAGCCAAGGTGTGCATGGACTTTATCAAAAATAGATTTTATTTTTTCAAACTGCTCGTGTTTTATAGCGAGCCACTCTGCTGATTGCCGTACAAGTTTTTTCTCATCGCTAGTACTATGAAGAATCTCTTTTATGGCTTCTTCTGTAAATACTCTGTTCTGGGACCCTTTTACTAGCACTACTGCGCCTTTTTTGAGTACATTGTGAACAAAACTACCTGCATCGTACGGGCTGTCAAATGAACGCACTTGACACCCCGCCTTCACAGCACTTGGCGCGAGATATTGCTTTGCATCCTGCCCAACAGTGACAACATATTCGACACCGGCACCCTCAAACGCTGCACCAACACGAGTATGTGCATCGGCGCTGGAAGAGCCTAGTTCATTCATCGAACCCATCACCGCAATGCGCTGCTCCGCCTCTACTGACGACAACGTCTCTATCGCTCGAATCGCAGCTAGTGGACTAGAGTTATAGCTATCATCGATAACAGTCGATCCATTAACACCCCGCAGCAGTTGCATACGACCAGACACAGGTGATATCTTGCTGACACCGACTGACACTTGCTCACTGTCGAGCCCGAGCTTCGCCCCGACACACGCAGCTGCTGCAGCTGCCTTGAGGCTATGATCGCCAACAAGTTGCAAGCTCACAGGTAGCTCTCCCCACTCTGGTGTTGAGATGTGTCCGAGACGACCCTGTAGAGGGTCGGACGGTTCAACACTTAGACGGTATTCCGCTTTTTCTCCTAGCCCGTATGTGTCAATCATATCGACATCAACGATATCTGCATATTTGACGTCTACGTCGTCTCTGTTTATAACTGTTAGCCTGGCAAATTTTGTAACCCCTAGCTCCTCCTTGGCGACATCATCGATAGACGGAAAGAACTCCATATGCTCTTCACTAACGGCTGTCACTACGGCAATTTCAGCATGCAAATACCTTCCGAAGCTGGCTATGTCACCCGGCTTATCAGTACCTATCTCTTGTACAATGACATCGACATCTCGTGGCTGTTTGATACGAAGATTCATCGCCTGCAGCACAGCTAACCATTGACGGACTGAACGTACCTCGGTCGGATAATCAACACCCATGATCGCCGTTGGAACACTCATCTCTGTGTTGCGATTGCCCCTATCAGCACGAACACGGTATTTCTCGCCTAGTACGGTAGCGATAGCAAGCTTGGTGCTTGTCTTGCCGACACTTCCTACAATGAGCACGAGGGTGGGTTTATGCTTCTTTAAGTATTTGCGAACTTTGTTTTCTAGTTGTTTTTGGATTAATTTCTTAAACATAAGCTTTTATATCTATAATTATACGGTAATTCTTAGAAATGGTGGAGCATATCGGATTCGAACCGATGACCTCTTCCATGCCATGGAAGCGCGCTAGCCAACTACGCCAATGCCCCGTATCAGCAACTCGTAACGCATGCTATCACAAAAACCGCTCTGATAACAGTAGCGGTTTTCATGGTGTGAGCTGGTGCGCGCCCACCCGGGTTTTTTGTTTTATAGGTATGTTTGTTTTGTCTCAGGATACGCAAAACCCGTGCGCATCAGCCAACATTACCATTTTAACCACTTTGAGCACTTGTTTGCAAGCTTTCCGCTCATGCTCGCAATAGCGATAGAAATATGCTTAACTATAGTTGTTCAGAAGTGCGCAGGAAAACGTCTCACCATACGTATCGCCTCGCTGGTCGAACTGACACTAGTTAAGCAAGGATAGATACGTGAAGAAATTGTTTGTAGGTAGCCTCGCATGGGCAACAACAGATGACACACTAAAAGCTCACTTTGAGCAGTGTGGAACTGTTGCAAGCGCAAAGGTCATTACTGACCGCGAGTCTGGCCGTTCACGTGGATTTGGTTTTGTTGAGTTTGAAGACGATGCAGAAGGTCAATCCGCGATAGACAAGCTCAACAACAGTGAGCTTGATGGTCGAACCATCACAGTTAACGAAGCTCGACCACGCGAAGAGCGCTAGTTATCAAAAGTCCGTACAATCTGTGCGGCAACCGTAAAACACCTCCTTTTCTGGAGGTGTTTTACATTAGAGACTCCTTGCGTTTCATGAGTCAATCTGTGATTTGAACATCGTATAAAAATGACTATCCTTATCTCCAACTAGCTCCTTGTACGTTCCGCTCTCAACGAGCTTTCCATCTTTGAGCATCAGGATTCGGTCTGCTTTTTTGATAGTTGATAGGCGATGACTGATAGCTATGACTGTCTTCTGACGGGATTTGAAAAGTCTATCGAATATGCGTGCTTCAGCCAGGGCATCTATTGCACTCGTTGGTTCATCGAGTATGACAATAGGTGCGTTCCTGAAAAAATTACGTGCGAGAGCTAGCCGCTGCCATTGTCCACCGGATAGGTCCTTGCCTTTAGTACCATCATCATCTTCCATCCAGTTATACACATAACTATCGACGCCTTTTGGTAGCTTTGTGACGAACTCTAGCGCTTCTGCCTGAGTCAAAGCCTGCTTTATATCTTGATCGTGCTTAGCGACATCACCAAACTTTACGTTGTCTCCAGCAGTTGCAAATGAATACTGGATGAAGTCTTGCTGCAAAACACCGAGCAATCTATGCCAACTCGCCAGATCAATATCAGTTATTGGACTACCGTCTACGAGCACGCGACCTTGGACAGGATCGTATAGTCCAAGAAGCAGCTTGACCAAAGTTGATTTGCCTGCACCATTCTCGCCGACTATTGCTATGTGTTGGTTACGTTCTATATCAAAGCTGATGTTCTCGAGCACGCGTATTTCTGCTGATCCTTGATAAGCAAATGTCACGTTTTCGAAAGAAATGACAGACGGGGTATCTTTCAGCACATTTTTTCCGCCCGTACGGGGAGGTAATTCCATGAATTGCTGATAATCAAAGAGATTTGCCATATCCTCATCAAGACTGGCTAACTCTCTTACGAATCCGTTTGCGCTATTGATCGCTCTCTCAACAACGGCATTAACATACACAAACTGACCGACCGCCAAACGAGCTGCAGCGATCTCTAAAACGACCCATACCAAGCTCGCCACTTGAAGTAAAAATTCTAATCCATCGGCCATAATCCTCTTTTTCAAAAATCGCCGTTCAAAATTTATCCGGGTAAGCTCATCTTTGTCACGCAACTTCTTTCTCATGTTGAGTAGATGTCGGACAAGGCCGTAGATCCTTAGTTCGGTGATGTGCTCAGGCTGTAGGAGATTCCACTCGATCATATTCTTTGATCGCCGTGTCTCAACAGTGTTGTTCCAGTGAGCAACTTGTAGTCTGGATAGTCTGAACTGCAAATAAACTCCAGGCAACAGAGCTATAAACAATGCCAGTGATACCCAAACGTTAACTATCGCAAGAGCAATAACTGCAAGTATCATGGCCAAGAGCTGTGAAAATAGCCCTGCTATGCGATCAAAAACATAGGCAAAAAACTGAGCAAACTTTTGCGCACGATCATATAGATCAGCAGTATCTTTGTCGTCATAACGCCAAAAATCGAGCTCGAGGAAGTGTTCATACATACGATCACTCACTGCTGACTCAACAACATACCGCAACTTGGCTTGTATGTATTGATCCAGGCTCCGCCACACTGTCATCAACAAACCGAGCAGTGATGTGATGACGACGTATAGTATCGCACTTCGCGCGGCACTATCATCACCCTGAAACGCTCCGACAAGCGATGTCGTCGTAAGTGCTGCGAAGTAAGCAGTCAACAGTGGCAAAAGTGCATCAAGTAAGGAGCCGCCTATCTTGAATGCAACAGCTCCGGGTGAGATCTTTACACTAAAAAGTGCTACCTCATAGATAGCTTTACCTTGTTCCCTGAGACTTAATTCTTTTTTTGGCATTCAGGATTACTTCTTTTTGAATCTATTGGCATCTCTATCTTTTAGTTTATCAATGGCTTTTTCTAGCGCATCATCTAGATTGATATCATGTGAGTTAGCGACACAGATGACGGCAAACAATATATCTGCGATTTCGTCGGGTAGTTCTTGTTTTGATTCGGAAGCTTTTTTAGGCTTATCTCCATATATGTGGTTCAACAGCCTACCAAGCTCGCCGACTTCTTCAGCTATTCGAGCAAACTGGCTGAGTGGATGCCAGTAGGGCTTTTCAAGTTTTTGTAGCTCATCATCTATATGTTTTTGATAATCAGACAAACTCATTTCAACAATCCGATAAGCCTTTTTTCGTCAATAACCTGCACACCATATTGCTCTGCTTTTTTTAGTTTGCTAGCACCGACCTTACCACCAGCAACCAGAAAATCAGTGTCCTTAGCTACACTTGTCTGAAACACGCCTCCGAGTGAGCGGATCTTGTCCGATGCCTCATCACGGCCCATCGTCTCAAGCGTCCCCGTCACAACAAACCTCTTGCCGTTCAGGTGACCGGATCTCTTTTCGTATTGCGGCACGACGCCGATGGTTTCGAACTTTGTCATCAAACGTTGATTATCTTCGTCGGCAAACCAAGCGACGATACTCTCCGCGACCACTTTACCGACACCCTCTACGCTCAGTAAGTCTTCTATCGTCGCACGACCCAAGTTGTCTATATTTTCAAATCGCTCCACTAGATCGATCGCTGTTTGAACACCAACATGGCGAATACCTAGGCCATATAGAAAACGCTCCAACTTCGGCCTTTTTTGTGTGGCGATAGCGTTTATGAGCTTGTTCGCAGATAGTTCTCCAAAACGATCCATCGTAAGTAACTGTTCGGCACGTAACGTGTATATATCTGCCAGATCCTTTACTAGGCCACTGTCAACCAGGGCGATGACGTTCTTTTCTCCAAGTGTATCGATGTCTAGAGCACCCTTAGATGCAAAATGCTGTAGTGAACGCTTCAGTATCAGTGGACCACTCGCACCTCGCACCCTATACACAGCTTCTTTCTCTGATCGAGAAAATTCAAGTTCAGGATATTGTCTCTCAAGCTCGCGTTTGTAATCGAAAGCTTCTGCGCTATCGGGCCGTAGCTCTAACACCACCGACTCAACTTGTGGAATGATATCCCCTGCCTTATAGATGACCACGGTATCGCCTACACGAACATCTTTACGTGCTATTTCGTCAGCGTTGTGCAGACTGGCGTGCTGAACTGTCGTGCCGGCAATGTCTACTGGATCAAATACCGCCACAGGAGTCGCTGCACCAGTTCTACCAATTGAAATGACGATATCCTTCACGACGGTTGTTGCTTGCTCTGCTGCATACTTGTATGCAACGGCAGCTCTTGGATTTTTTCCCACAACGCCCAGTTTCTCAAACTGCTCCCTATCATTGACTTTTACCACCAGTCCATCAGTCAAATACGGCAGTTCGTGCCTTTTTTTATCCCATTCACTTACGAATCTCATCACATCATCGATATTGCTGAATACTGTTGCCTCGGGTGACGCGTATACGCCTAGTTCGGCGAGTATTTCATATGCAACACTGTTAGTCGGAACATCTTCCGCATTGTCTCTAAGCAGGTCATATCCGATGAATGTCAGTGGGCGTTCGGCTACAAGCTGAGGATCTAACTGACGAATTGTTCCTGCGGCCAGATTTCGAGGATTCTTATACACAGGTAAATTATCTTTTGCTCTCGCAGTATTGAGCGAATCAAATGCATCTTTATATATAACTATCTCTCCACGAACTTCAGTGCGACCCTCTAGCATCGCCTCGTGTCGTTTTGTACGCCGGAGTCTCAAGGGGATGTTTCTGATCGTGCGAACATTTTCAGTGACATCTTCGCCGACACGACTGTCTCCTCTTGTGAGAGCTTGCGCGAGTACTCCATCTTGATATATCAAGGAGCATGCTAGGCCATCTTTCTTGAGATCACAGAAGAATTCATGAGTAGTACCTGGAAGCAGCTTATCCATACGCTTTATCCATGCCTTAACATCATCACTGCCGAACACATCATTGAGCGATATCATAGGTTTTTTGTGCTCAACTTTTTCAAAATGGCTGAGTGGCTCACCGCCTACTCGCTGAGTAGGGCTAGAGGTGTCGATTTTTTCTGGATATGCGACTTCATATTCCTTTATCTCTTGTACCAATGAATCGTAAACAGCATCATCGACGCTAGGCGCGTCAAGCACATGATACTCATACGAGTAAAGTTTTAGGAAATGAATTAGCTGAAGTTCGAAAAGTTACAAAAATTATGGGTAGTGCTAGAATTGCATTAGAACAAATTGAATTACGATTATCTACTTGTAATGATCTTGGTGATACTGTAGTAGCTATGATACCTACAATGGGATTGATGAAGAATTTGAAATCATCTCTTGGAAAAGTAATGCCTGGTGCTGAACAAGAAATTGGTCAAATGGCAGAAATGCTTGGCGGCTTTATGACTGAAAGTTTCTCAGGCGATTCCGCATTTGGATTGGATGCAACTACTAATGCAGAATCTGATAAAATTTTAAAGGAAGCATCTGCTGTTGCGGAAAGTACCACTGGTGAGATGTTCCCATCAGTTCCATCAAGTAACCAGGAAGCAACAAGTGCTAAATTTTACTAGTTTTTAACTTTCTAAGGAATTTCTGCTTTCTTTAATCTGCTTAACTCTGTTTCCTTCTTCACCAACAATTGTATCAATACCTGATAATTTCTCTCTCAAGTTATTGATTATTGCAGCAACTTCGTCAGCCTCATTTTCTACCTTGATTCTTTTACTTGCAAGCTCTTGAATTCCTTTATTCTCCTCATCTATGTACTCGCTAACTTTTTGTAATTTTTCTCTGAGATTTTTGATATCTACTGATTCTTCTTCTATGTCTTTTTCAAGAACAGTTCTCTTGTCTTTAAGATTTTTAATCATTAAACCAACATAATCGATTGCCTCTTCTAATTTTGCACGTTTTCCCATTAATTCACCAATTCCAATACTGGATTCAGTATTTGAAGTTGATTCTATTGATCCTGAGCCATCTGTATTTTCTACTATTCTTTCTTCAACCATTTCTTCTCCTTCTTCTTTCTTGAAT
>CALFQW010000036.1 GCA_937919305.1 uncultured Candidatus Saccharibacteria bacterium | reverse complement strand
ACAGCCGCATACAGAGTACGAGATTTTGTAGCTCTTCACCCTCTATGAACTTATAAACACGGCCATTTTGGGCCTTCAGTATGCCGTTTGCGTGTATTTCGTAGCGAGTACTCGAGACATGTTGCTGGCCCCGATCATCTGTCCACTCCTCATGCCATATCCAGGTTGCATCATCGAGACAAAAAAACTCGCGTCGATGTCCAGCCGGTACAGCCCCAAACAATCGACCACCGACTTCAGCTTCTAATTCGATGAGCTGGCGATCAGTTAGCTTTTTGAGCTTCTGTTTTACTTGCTGCTCTTTGCCTGTCAGTAGCGTGAGCGTCTTGTCGAGAATACTCATGAGGTCATCTCCTCGTCATACTAGGCCTGCCTAGGCGGCAGCGCGTAGCCCTGTGACCGCCGTCGTTAGGCCTCGTGCCGCACCAACAAGCTCGTGATGCTCCATATTACGTACAGCGAACTCGAGTGGGTGTCTGATCTCTGGTTGTTGCGGATTGACTTCTTGTTCAACTACATTATGCTCACCGAGATTCACCACATCTGCTAGTTGAGATTGATCTGCGTCCACGTAAGTAGAGGCAACTGCTTCTCGAGCCTCTGATACGCCAGGTATACGATACTGTTCACCAGTACGAGGGTGTTCATATCGAACAGGGGTAGCTGTTGCCTGAGAATTTTGCTCGGCAAACTGTAGTATTGGGGTTTCTGACATAGGTAATACCTTTCAGCCTATTGGTTGATGTATTTTAGCGGTTACCTATTTGTTTAGAAAAAAGAGTTTGTTCGCATTCCGCTCAGTGTCGCGCGAGAGCTCCTCAAGAGTGATAGACCGGAGAATCGCTAGATGGTGCGCCACGTGCGTTATGAATGCTGGCTCATTCACCTTACCACGATGTGGAGCTGGTGTCAAGTATGGGGCGTCTGTTTCGAACAATAATCTACTTGAGGGGATGTGTGCGAACATGTCTAGTTGTTTTTGATCCTTCGTAAAGGTTGAAATACCGTTTACACCTATGTAGAGCCCCTCCGAAACGCCTCGCTCCATATTTGACATGTTGTCTGTAAAGCTGTGTAAAACGCCTCTGAGGCCCTTGTACTGCTCAAAAATAGGCCAAAAATCGTCAAATGCTTCACGAACATGGAAAACAACCGGCAAATCATGTCGTAACGCCAACTCAAGTTGTGCGTGGAGCAGGGTGATCTGGTCGTCGCGAGGTGAATTGTTATAGAAATAGTCCAATCCACACTCACCTACTGCTACAATATTGTTCACGTGTACGTTTGTGTCGAGCATTTTCTTGTCTTTAATGATGAGATCATCCAGAACTTTGATCCCAGCAACGCCGATAGACGCATCATGCGGGTGTAATCCGACAGTCGCCCAGACGTTATCGCGTTTTCGCGCAAACTGCACTGCTTCTCGAGAAGAAACCTCGTCGGTACCGACACAAATGAGTCTCTCGACACCTGCTTCTGTTGCACGTCGAATTGCCAGCTGCGCCTGGCGATAGCTCGACTCGTGTATATGGCAGTGCGTATCGGTAAATGTCATGCTAGATATTTTACACTAATATGTCGTAGTATGTTAGATGCTATGGATGAATATAATAAACTCCAGCAATGCTTGGCGGCAAATGAGTGCCGTCTAATCCAAGTAGTGGCTATACCCAGATCAGTCTGCACGGCTTGCGCTAGAGCTCTCAGTTGCGCCCATCCTCGAGGCCTCCTGCTTAACGAGCCGTTTAGTCGTGACAGAAGAGATGAATCCACCGCTTTTGCCAATATATCCGAATATATTGAGACAGTTCGACCAAAACTACTGGTAATAAAGAACCTTGCGAAGCATTTACCTCCAGAGTCATTCATCAAACTTGCACGATTATCATCTGGTATTGTCTGGTGCATCCGCGATCCATACGTGCAATTCGCTTCTCTGCTGACGCGGATGCAAAATGATGCTGAGCATTTCGAGGGTGCAGATATCATAGAGCAATCAGCATTGAGATACGACCAGCTAGAAAAACTGAGCGATGAACTAGAAGGCCAGTCCGGGTTTGAAAGGGGCAGCTGGCAAGCAATCGCCTCACTAAAAACTATGTACGATACCCAGTTTCTTGAGCCACAAATCGTGATAGATGGTGATAATCTCGCAAAAAATCCATTAGCCACGCTGCGGCGCGCAACAAAAGCCCTCTCTATAGACTTTAGACCACAGATGATTAATGGATGGGACGCAGAAGCCGTTCACATGGGCCACACGAACGCAAGAGCAGAAAAATACGGCCTTGAACATAGCGGCTGGATAGGTCGTGCCCTGACCGCTACGGACTGGGGCGATAATAAACGTATCGCACTACGACCAGACGCACTACCCCCA
>CALFQW010000035.1 GCA_937919305.1 uncultured Candidatus Saccharibacteria bacterium | reverse complement strand
CCCGCCGCGCGTTGTCCTTGAAACTCGGGGCATTACCCCACTCAGGATGTCCAAGTGCGTGGCAGAGCCCTCGGAAAGTCCGGTCATTGGCCGCACCGATCGTCACGTAGCCGTCGGAGCATTTGATAGCTTGGTAGGGTGCGTTCATCCGATGAGCCGAACCTAGTGGTTCGGGGACGCCTCGCCCTGAGAAATACTGCGTCATCTCCCACACTGACAGGGCCACGCCGGCGTCAACTAACGAAGTATCGACATACTGCCCGCGACCCGTCCGAGTTCTCGCGAGTAGAGCCAACAGGATGCCGGCGACAGCAAACAGGCCTGCGCCCAAGTCTGTGACGGGAAGCCCCGCCTTTACCGGGGGCCCACCTGGCTCGCCAGTCACAGACATCAAGCCAGACACGCCCTGCGCAACCAAATCGAAACCACCCTTTCCAGCGGACGGCCCCGTCTGTCCGTACCCCGATATCGATGCATACACAAGTTTTGGGTGTTCCTGCGAGAGCTTGTCGTATCCCAATCCGAACTTGGCCATCACTCCTGGTCGGTAATTCTCCACAATTACATCGGAGGCGAGTGCGAGCCGATGGACGGCCTCCTGACCCGCCGCCTGTTTGAGATCGATACCGTCATATTGCATACGCACTGGAGCGAGCTTGATCGTGATGCCTTTTTCTCTCTCGAGCTCCATACTATCAAGCAATTGGCTTTTCATGTCACGTCGCTGAACGGTATCTGTCATCTCTAGCATACGATCAGCCAGCGTAGACTTACCGTGGTCAATATGAGCAATAATGCAGAAGTTACGAATATCTTTTTTCACTGCCTATTATGATAGCCGTTTAGGGATGATACGTGCAAACACGAGCTTTTTCAGCCAACCGATAACCATATCTGCCTCATCGAGCTTCATGATCCTACAGAGCCCGAGATACGCTACAGCACTCGCAAGCACGATAACCACGAACTTAGGGAATGAGCTCATAAAGCTCACATCGTTTGCGCTCAGAGCAAGCACTTGAACGCTGACATATGTCACTATCGCCATAAAGCCGGTAGATGAGACCATTCGACCAACAGCTCCTATGAATGGTGCATCAAAAAGATTCGGTATACGATATGTCATGATCGCAAATAAGATGATGACCTCCACTATGGCCACAATCGATTGTGCCCATGCCAGGCCGTATATTCCCATTCTGAGCCCCATTGTGAAGTAGATCGCGAGCACTATGTTCAGCGCGATAACAAATATTGATATGTAGAGAGGGGTTTTCGTATCTTGCTGAGCATAAAAGCTACGGGCAGCGATGTGGTATATCGAGCGAAATAGTATAGCAACCGCCAAGATACCAAGAAGGCCCGCGACGATTGGCTGCCCTCCGTTGAACAAGAAGTTTACGAGATAGCCTCGTCCGAAATAGGTGATTGCCGCTACCGGTAATGCAAGCCAAATAATCACACGCAATATCTTCTGAAGCTCGCTGCGAAACAGATCCGTTCTACCCTGACTGAGACGTTCTGTCATCTGTGGAAACGCCGCAGTGCTGATCGCTACACCGATAAGATTGATTGGGACATAGTGTAGAGTTGTTGCTTGCTGGTAAAACCTGACAGAACCTTCTGCCATTCGTGAGGCAAGATTGGTTTCGACGATACCGTTAATATAGTCAATACCTTGATCAACAGATCTTGGAGGTAAGAGCCTGAGTACTTCACGAAAGCCTTTGTTTTTCCAAAATATCTTAAATCTATAGTCAAAGCCAAGACCAATCAACCCAATAGTACTGACGACGAGCTGCATCATAGAGCCTAGTACGACACCAAGAGCAACCCCCATGATACCGCCTTCGAATACCTCTACACCGAAGATTGTGATGCCGTTCGTGAAGAAGACTAATCCGATGATAATACCTATGTTGTATATCGTCGGTGCAAGAGCAAAGAATACAAATCTACCAACGGCTTGTTGGATGCTCGCAACGACTGCAGATATAGCAAATAGAAATGGATTGATCGCTATAACGCGGAGCATACTCACCGCTAGTGAGCGGCCTGACTCATCCAGCCCAGGACCAACAACATATCTCACCAATGGATCAGCAAAGATGATAATGAGCACAGATGAAACGAGGGTGATGACAGCAAGAAGATTCACTAAACTCGTGCTGAGCTGCCAAGCAGAAACTTTGTTGCCTTTTTGCATTCTGCTGTTAAAGACAGGTATGAACGAAACACTCAATGCACCTGACACAAGCAGAATAAACATGAACTCGGGAATGATCGATGCGACGGTGTATGCGTCCAGCCCTACAGGATATCCAACACTACCGGTAACGGCATTCGGTGCGTATGTACTGTTGAGAAGACGGTCTCGAAATAGCCCCAGCACCATAGAAAGAAGCGTCGAACCAGCGAGAAGAACTGCTGCTAGTTGAACACTAAGACGTGAGTTGGCGCGTGAAACGGCATTACTGACTCGACCCATGCCGTTATTATATCTCTCGTTCTGCGATAACCCTAGATCCTATCAGTAGAGTTTTGCTTGAGCTGGCAGTTTTGCATCTTTGAGGACTTCCGAGACCACCTCTTCATCGATAGTCTCTTCCTTGAGCAATCGTTTGGCCAAAGCTTCAAGATGCTTCATATTATGTGCAATCACAAGCTCAGCTCGGTTTGCTGCTTCAGTGATGAGCTTCTTTACTTCTTCGTCGATAAGTCGTGCGGTGTCGTCACTGTAAGGGCGCTCATGAGTAATCTTGTCAAACACCATACCGCCGTTGTCCTCATGAAAGACTTGATCGCGCAAACCATCTGCCATACCCTGTTCAATCACCATGTCTCGAGCAATCTCGGTTGCTTTGCGAAGGTCAGATCCAGCACCAGTTGTTATGCGATCTTGACCATAGACGACTTTTTCTGCGATACGACCACCGAGGGCTCGGGCGAGTATATCCTTGAATTCGACAACGCTCGTATACGTACGATCCTCTGGAGGCAAGAACCACGTAACACCGCCTGTTCCACCTCGAGGTATGATGGTTACCTTGTGCACTGGGTCGCTGTCAGGTAGCACATGACCAACTATCGCGTGACCAGCTTCGTGATAAGCGGTGAGCTCCTTGTCCTTTTCATTCATGATCTTTGTCTTGCGCTCTGGTCCGATAGCAACTTTCTCAAACGCTGCAGTGACATCTTCATTGGTGATCTTTTTTCTGTTGTGCCTTGCTGCTATGATCGCTGACTCGTTCGCAATATTTGCGAGATCCGCCCCGCTACTGCCTGCTGTCTTCGCCGCAAGTTTGTCCATGTCGACATTAGCTTCAGTCGGTTTATCTTTGAAGTGTACATTGAGGATTGCTTCGCGATCTTTACGTTCCGGCAATATGATATTCGTCCGTCGATCAAAGCGACCAGGACGAAGTAGTGCTGGGTCCAGTACATCAGAACGGTTTGTCGCAGCGAGAACTATGACATTTGTGCCAGTTTCAAATCCGTCCATTTCAACAAGGATCTG
>CALFQW010000034.1 GCA_937919305.1 uncultured Candidatus Saccharibacteria bacterium | reverse complement strand
GAACCGAAACTTGCAAGCGAGATAGCGAAACTACCTCAATGCCCATACTTCTCGAGCAACCCAGCAGCCGACATACTAGCTAAGCAATGTCGACCATTATATCTCAGTGCAGATGAGCTGTCGGGACAGCTTGTAGCGCAGCTTTCCAGCGCTACACAGGCAAATACTACGATCAATAAATCAACAATAGCCGGGTCATCTCAGCTGAGAAATCTGCCGAGCTACCTGAACTATGCGTATTTTTCTGCACTTATCAGTGCAGGGGTAGCACTTATCACTTGCTGTATCCTTCTCATATCTCGAAAACTACGTGGCTTGCTCGGTATCGGTCTCGTCATACTCGAAACGGGGATCGTTTTCGTTGTTATAGGAGTGTTTGCTAGCAACTACGCGCCCGATATACCGCGGGGGGTTCAGTCAGACATCATTAATCAAGTACTACTACCTCTCTTGTCACAAAAGCTTGTTGAATACGGCGGCATCATACTCGGTGCAGGCGCCATGATTTCGGCGACAACCGGCTTCATACTATGGCGACGACGTGGTTCGAATAGTCAGCAAATGTCTTTTGAGAATAAATAAAAAAACAGGCCAGACTAGCTGACCTATTTTTCTTGGTACACCCGACAAGATAGCGCTACGCTTCTTTGTTTCGCTCGAAAACGAGCAAGCTCGTTTTTTCGCTCACTCCGCCGAACTTCTTTTGCATGCGCAAAAGCCAAGTTCTCAACTCTTCATATCAACCAAGGAAAAAGAGCAAGACTAGCTAACTCTTTTTTCTTGGTACACCCGACAAGATTCGAACTTATGACCTTTGGCTCCGCAAGCCAACGCTCTATCCAGCTGAGCTACGGGTGCATGACACACCCTTCGCTACATAGATCTGGTTAGAGCGTCGTCGCTAAATATATTAACGGCTTCGCCTTGGCCAGCTGCGGCTACGGGTGCGCGTCGTAGCAAATCATCGAAATGATCAGCTACGCACTAAAATATAACGTACTTTCTCGACGAGCGAGAACAGGCGATAGTATAACACAGTTTACAGAGGTAATAAAAGTGACTAGAATCGTATCTTTTCGGCTAAACGGTCAAAGAAATTATGTTCGATCTTTTGCATAGGAAGAAAACTACCGAATATGTCGACGATCGCATCACCGTATTCCTGAGGAAAAAACACTGACACCATTGGCGCGAAACGTTTATTGGGCGTGAGACGAATGGCATAAAGTCCACCTTCTTGCACGACACCAAATGATCTAAATTCGTGAAAACTAAGCTGTTTATCATTGATCTGGATACCCTGTGCCGAGAGCTGATACTGGACTGTATGTGGGGGTCGACGACTAAATACAAACATACCTATCGTGAGCACAACTATGAGTGCAGAGAACGACCACGAGCGCAAGAGGAGGATCGACACCGCCAGCAAAGCCACTGCCACAACGAGCGCAAGAAAGAACCATAAAAATGTTTTTTCATGATGCACATACTCAGAAGCTTCCCACGCCAGTGGATCACTAGCTGAT
>CALFQW010000033.1 GCA_937919305.1 uncultured Candidatus Saccharibacteria bacterium | reverse complement strand
TTCGGGAAATTATCTTCTGGAAAGGCTAGCGGGCCCGATGAGGTCACCTACGATGAGCTAAGCGCCGGGCTACACGTGATCCAGGATTCCTTATTGGGAATTATGAAACTTTTCTGGAAAACGGAAATGGTCCCCGCACAGATCAAACAGCTCATCATCTGCCTCTACCGCAGCTTCAACTAGCAGGTGTCGGGCATTCTTTGCTTTCTCGAGCATATCCGCCGGTATATCACCCTGGATAAGCTGCTTGTCGGTGTAGTCGGAGTACGTGTAGGCTTTCATGTCAACGAGATCAACAACTCCGTTGATGTCTTTTTCAAAACCTATTGGGAGGTGTACAGGGAGTGCGTGCTTTGACAGCCGGGTGTGGATAGACTCCAGTGATTTGTAGAAGTCACCACCAGTTTGATTGATCTTGTTTATGAAGCAGATGCGTGGAACACCGTACTTGTTTGCCTGACGCCAAACGGTTTCAGACTGAGCCTCAACACCCATCTTGCCGTCAAATACTGTCACAGCGCCATCGAGCACACGAAGTGAACGCTCAACCTCTGCGGTAAAGTCGATGTGACCTGGTGTATCGATGATGTTGATCTTGTGATCTTTCCAGAAACAAGTGACCGCTGCAGAGGTGATAGTGATACCACGTTCTTTCTCTTGCGCCATCCAGTCAGTTGTTGCGCTATCTCCATCTGCGCCACGAACTTCACCGATCTTGTGGTTGATACCTGTACGATATAGAATACCTTCGGTTGTCGTGGTTTTACCTGCGTCGATATGCGCAATGATACCGATGTTACGATACTGCTTGAGTGGTACGTCTTTTTGTCCTGCCATCGTTTATTCTCCCGTTTTTACTGATGTTACTAAAAAATGATCTACTTCAAGGGTTGCTTGTTCTCTAACGGCCCTTACTAGTCGAGGATTGGTACAGACTCTTTGGTCAAGGTCCCCTTCTCCAGGCATCGCAAGAACTGATTCGTCGTCTGTTGGATTATTTGTGTCTACAACTACGATTGCATCTACATTAAACGGCTTAGGTTCAGGACAATTTGCGCTCAGGACGCCATCTACTAATGCCAAGGCCTTCGGCCCGAGATGGCACTCACCGGCACAACGAGCAGGATAAACAGCTTCTTGCCCTCCTTGCAATGATTCAGCCGCTGGCATCCTTAGCCTCTGGCAAAGTGTGCGAATGCACGGTTAGCTTCGGCCATCTTGTGCGTGTCTTCCTTCTTCTTGAAGGCTGCACCGGCTTCGTTATGTGCATCAACGATCTCAGCAGCGAGCCGTTGTTCATATGGCATTCCGCTACGAGCACGAGCACTCTGTACGAGCCAGCTAAATGCGAAGTGATTCTGACGATGACCTTGTATAGGGAACGGGATCTGATAGTTAGCACCACCAACTCGACGGCTCTTCACCTCGTAGTTTGGCTGTATGTTTTTGAGAGCTTTCTCAAATACTTCTAGTGGGTCTTCTGACTTGAGCTTTTTAGCTGCGATCTCGAGCGCGCTGTAGACTTGTCGCTCAGCGAGTAACTTCTTACCATCGAGCATACTCTTGTTGATGAGGCGCTGTACGATAACCGACTGATACTTGCGGTCAGGATTGATGCGACGCTGTAGGCTTTTTGTAACTTTACGAGGCATTACTTGTCCTCCTTCTTGCTACCGTATTTACTACGGCCTTGTTTGCGCTTGCCCACACCCTGAAGATCGAGAGCACCTCGGACGATGTGATAACGAACACCAGGAAGGTCTGGGACACGCCCTCCGCGTACGAGCACTACAGCGTGCTCCTGAAGGTTATGACCTTCGCCACCGATGTATGCCCAAACTTCCTGACCATTCGTTAGACGAACACGCGCTACTTTTCGAAGTGCCGAGTTAGGCTTTTTCGGTGTTTTGGTAGTGACTTTGATACAGACACCGCGCTTCAACGGTGCAGTCTGATCATAGTAACGAGACTTGAGCGCGTTATGAATGCGACCAAGTGCAGGTGATTTGCTCTTCTTAGCGGCTGTTTTACGAGGTTTGCGCACGAGCTGATTAATAGTTGGCATGAACTATGCTCTCCTGTAATTGATATTGAGCATAGTTGATAAGACTACACTCATTTTACTTGATGTTATGCTAGCCGAGCAGCAAACTCGCTAGCACGTCTTCAAAACGTATCGAGACACATACACCGTTATCTCAGTACTCTCAAAGAGGAAACTCATAGCTGATTATACATTTTTCCCTAAATTTTATCAAGAGAAAACCCACCTCCACCGAAAACCGACAGCAGTGGGTTCTCAAGGCGACAGGTGGGTAGTTGGCCGAGAGCAGGAGATAACGACTCAACCCCAGCTTCTCCAGTGCAAATGTGCCGCAGGCTTCGAGTCAAACAGAGGCTCTTGCCCAGGCACCAAACCAGTCGGCGCTTCTTGATGAGTCTCGGCAAGGATCTTGCCAACGAGCATGATCATGTCATGCGGAGACGTGTCATCGTCCAGGGTGATGTGGACAATGTGATACCACGAGTCACCATCGCGATCATACGCTCTACGTCCAGGATCATCGTGGTCGATCTTGGTGAGATCGGTGAGAGTGAACATTACCCTCATGATCTCAGTACTCGATACTTCCACGATCTTGAGCCAAAGCTCATGTTGGTTCTGACGATACATCGTGATTGAAGTCATGATGATTTCCTCTCGGTCGTGAATCGCAGTCTGCGAATCAATAATATTATTATACAAGATTTACTATAACAAAACAACCTCGCGACTAGCGAGGTTGTTTTGTGCTTTTTAGCAAATGCTGACGCTAAGCGACTTCTTCAAGCATAGAGTCTTGGACAGCACTATCAGTGTCATCATCCTTCACGACACCCGTACCGACGGGTATCTTACGACCGATGATCACGTTTTCCTTGAGGCCGTACAGGTTATCTACTCGACCAGATACCGCAGCATTGATCAAGACACGTGTTGTATCCTGGAAGCTCGCTGCCGAGAGGAAGCTATCTGACCATATGGACACCTTTGTGATACCGAGCAAGAGCTGAGTAAACTGAGCCGGGCTCTTACCGTCTTCTGTAAGCTGTCTGTTCTGTTCAACGACTGCCGCTTTCGACACGATGTCACCCGTCACAAACGGTGTATCACCTGGATCCTCGATCTGAACGCGGCTGAACATCTGGCGAACAATGATCTCGAGGTGCTTACCTGAGACATTTTCTCCCTGTGCAGCATATATTCGCAAAATCTGATTGATGATGTAGCGCTGTGTAGCTTCTGCACCCTTGAGACGCATGAGGTCCTGTAGGTTGATCGAACCTGACGTTAGCTGGTCACCAGCTTCGACGATGTCATTTTCAGACACAAGCAGTTGCTTGAAGCCTGGTATCTCATAACGTGCCGGTGCTGCACTACCACTAGTGATAACCAGTTCGTTGTCGGTGACTTCAACGATGCCATCGAATGGAGCGATGACTGGCAGCGATTCATCATCATTGCTCGCGAGTACATCTCCAGCGATAACATCAGTTCCGCTCTTGACGCGAACTATCTGCTTATCAAGACTTAGACGTTCTACTTTGCCTGACTCAGGAGTGACCTGAACGATGTACTTGTCGCCATCTTCCCAAACTTGGACGCTACCTGCCACTTCAGTGAGGTATGCCTGTCCTTTTGGATTTCGTGACTCAAACAGCTCGTCGACACGAGGTAGACCCTGCGTGATGTCATCTCCTGCCTCACCACCTGCGTGGAAAGTGTTCAGCGTTAGCTGCGTACCTGGCTCACCAACAGACTGAGCAGCGATCACACCAACAGGCTGTGACTCTGCGATCAACTTACCAGTTGCCATATCAAGCCCATAGCTCTTTCGCGGTATGCCTCGGAGGTTTGCAGCAGATAGAACACTCATGATGCTGACTTCAGCTATTGCATCATCCGCATCGATGGCATCAGCCTTGTCTCGCGTGATGAGCTCTCCCGCCTTCGCATGGCCCTTGATGTCCTTTGCAGCGAATCGACCGTATAGCCTATCGCCAAACGAAATCATAGTGTCTTCAGTCTCAGACCGATAGACCATAAATCCTGGATCGATCGGCTCTTCGTCGATAGTGAATATGTCCTGAGACACATCAACTAGTCGACGAGTAAGGTAGCCTGAGTCTGCAGTCTTGAGCGCTGTATCGATTAGACCCTTACGAGTTCCTCGTGTCGCCACGAACGCTTCAAGTGGTGAAAGGCCTTTCTTGAAACTGCTACGTATAGGAAGCTCGATCTCGTTACCAGTAGCATCAACAACAACGCCGATCATTCCGGTTGCCCACTTGATGTTACTGAGCGTACCACGAGCACCACTGTCAACCATCACGGCGATAGACGTGTCTTCAGATACAACACGGCTTTCCAGTACCTTCGAGAGTTTCTTGTCGATGTCTCGCCACGTTTCAACCGTGAGGCTGTATCGCTCCTCTTCAGTTATCAGTCCATTTTCATATTGGTCCGATATCTGAGCCGTTCGCTCATCACCACTCACGATGATCTCCTGCATCTCCGGTATGTCGAAGTAATCAGTCATACCTGTTGATACCGCAGCTCTCGTAGCGTATTCCAGGCTAAGATCTTTTATGGCATCAGCCGTCTGTGCTGTTAGTTCTTGGCCGTAGTGATTGAAGATACGTGCAAGAACACGGTTGAGGTTTTTCTTGTTCATGACCTCTTCAACATATGCAAAGTCCGCTGGTAACACTTCGTTAAAGAAAACTCGACCAAGTGTAGTAACACGGGTCTGACCCTTGATGTTGATACGGATCGGTGTCTGAAGCATGATCACTTCGCGTTCGAATGCCATCACTGCTTCTGCGATAGAGCCATATGCTTTTGGAGCGTCTGATTGTGCACTCGGCTTCGGATATGTTAGGTAGTAACAGCCGAGGATGATGTCCTGAGCAACGTTGAGAACTGGGCTACCGTCTGCGGGCTTCAAGAGGTTATTGGTTGCACTCATCAGTTCGCGAGCTTCACGCTGAGCTTCTGCTGAGAGCGGCAAGTGAACTGCCATCTGGTCACCATCGAAGTCAGCGTTAAATCCTTTACAAACTAGAGGGTGTAGCTGTATTGCTTTACCTTCGATTAGTTTTGGCTGGAATGACTGTATAGACAATCGGTGCAGTGAAGGCGCACGGTTGAGGAGAACGTACTTGCCCTTGATCACTTCGTCTAGGGCGTCCCACACGATACTCTCAGCTGATTCGATCAATCGAGTTGCAGATCGTATATTGTGAGCGTATTCTCCTTCGAGCAGCCAGCTGATAACAAATGGTTTGAAGAGCTCGAGCGCCATTTGCTTCGGTAGTCCACACTGATCGATCTTGAGCTCAGGTCCAGCAACGATGACTGAACGACCCGAGTAGTCAACGCGCTTACCGAGTAGGTTTTGGCGGAAACGACCTTGCTTACCTTTGAGCATGTCACTCAGTGACTTCAAGCGGCGGCGGCCACCGGTCGCACTTACTGCACGACCACCTCGGGCCGCACTGTTGTCAACGAGAGCGTCAACCGCTTCTTGCAGCATACGCATTTCATTGCGGCGAATCACTTCCGGTGCGTTGAGATCAATCAGCTTTTTGAGTCGGTTGTTTCGGTTGATAACGCGTCGATACAGGTCGTTAAGATCGCTGGTTGCAAATCGTCCACCCGTCAACTGGACCATAGGGCGAAGATCTGGGGGGATAACTGGCAGTACAGATACGCAAGTACTCTCTGGCTTGACACCCGCTCGCTGCATACCTTCGAGCACCTTGAGTCGCTTCATAATCTTCTTCATGCGTTGACCTTTAGCTGTAACGACTTCTTCTGATAGCTCTTCGATCAATTTTGCAAGATCGATTTCCTTCAGCAGTGCCTGGAGTGCTTCACCACCCATCCCAACAGTGATCAGATCAGCGTAATCATCAGGAAGTGCACGATAGTCATTTTCATTCATCAAAGCGGCCTTCGCGAGGCTTTCGAGCTGGGTCTTCTTGAGTAAGTACGACTCGTTTAATTCGTCAACTTCTCGAGATTGCTCTGCGGCTAGCGCCTTGACGTCGGCGCCTTCTTCTTCGGCAGCTTTTTCATAACGGATCTTGATCGCTGCACGACCTGCATCGAGTTCGCCTTCGATATCTGACATGTACTGGTCTCGTTTTTCTTCGTCAACCGTGAGCACAACGTAGCTAGCAAAGTACGCAACTCGCTCAAGTGCACGAACCGGTATGCCGAGCAGAAGGCTCATGGCACTCGGTGCGCCGCGCATAAACCAAATGTGCGCGACAGGTGCTGCGAGCTGGATGTGTCCCATACGCTCACGTCGTACAATACTCCGTGTTACGAGCTCGCCATTCTTATCAACAGCAGCTTCACGAGAACGAACGCCTTTTAGTTTTGCGTCATGAGGGTTGATGTCTTTGACTGGACCAAAGATCCTCTCGCAGAACAGTCCATCTCGCTCAGGTTTTTGCGTGCGATAGTTGATCGTTTCTGGTTTTGTTACCTCGCCGTAGCTCCATTTCAGGACGTCATCAGCACTTGCAACGGCTAGTCGTACTGCATCAAAATCAGCAATACTGGTGTCTGTCACTAAACGACTCATACTATGCCTCCTCCTCATTAGTGTCTTCTGTTGCGAGCTCCTCCTCAGATTTGAACTCATCGGCAGTTTCGATACTGACGCCATCACCTAGGTCTATCTCACCCATCTCATCTGCTTCATCACCAACGACTGCATCGTCGTCAGATTGGCTGGCAGCTGGATCTGAAGTAGTGCCACCGACAAGTACGTTTTCGGCGTCGATAACTGCGTCTTCTGATTCATCGATGAGATCGACGCGTAGGCCGAGTCCCTGTAATTCTTTTACGAGAACGTTAAATGACTCTGGGATTTTCGGTCCAGTGATAGGCTCGTTCTTGATGATCGCTTCGTAAGCTTTTGCGCGACCGTATACGTCGTCCGACTTGATCGTGAGCATTTCTTGAAGCGTCGTAGCTGCACCATATGCCTCTAGAGCCCAGACTTCCATCTCTCCAAATCGCTGACCACCGTTTTGCGCCTTACCACCGAGTGGCTGCTGCGTGACCATTGTGTACGGACCGATAGAACGTGCGTGAATCTTATCAGCGATCATGTGGTGTAGCTTGATCATGTACATACTACCGACAGCAGTTCGCTCTTTGAAGGCGTCACCTGTACGACCGTCAAATAGCTGCACCTTACCGTCTCTCGGTAGGCCTGCTTTTTCCAGCTCTGATTCGATTGTTTCGTTGTCAACTCCGTTAAATGGAGGTGTTGCTACCTTGTAACCAAGAGCTCGCGCCGCCATACCGAGGTGAGTCTCAAATAGCTGACCGAGGTTCATACGGCTTGGGACACCGAGCGGGTTAAGGATGACATCCACAGGCGTACCGTCTTCCATAAATGGCATGTCTGCCTCAGGTAGTACTCGTGCTACAACACCCTTGTTACCGTGTCGACCAGCTAGCTTGTCACCAACAGAAACTTTGCGCATCTGTGCGACAAATATCTGGACTTGCATGAGCACACCAGCTTTGAGCTCGTGACCATGCTCGCGGCTAAATATCTTTACGCCAACGACTTTACCGGTGTTACTATGGCCCATTCGCTGTGATGTGTCGCGAACGTCTTTTGCTTTTTCACCGAAGATTGCACGTAGGAGACGTTCTTCAGAACTGAGCTCTTGCTCACCTTTTGGCGTAATCTTACCGACAAGAACATCACCTGTTTTTACTTCCGCACCGACACGAACAATACCGTTCTCATCGAGGTGCCGTAGAGATTCTTCAGAAACATTCGGGATATCACGCGTAACGACTTCTGGGCCGAGCTTCGTCTCGCGAACTTCAACCATGTAATCTTTGATGTTGATGCTAGTGAGTTCATCATCGCGAACAAGTCGGTCAGAGAGAATGATAGAGTCATCCATGTTGTAACCACCCCATGGCATGAAGGCAACCAATAGGTCACGGCCAAGTGCTAGTTCACCATCTGAGACGCTTGCACCTTCGATAAGTACGTCACCCTTCTTCACCTTGTCGCCACGCTTCACAACAGTTCGTTGGTTGATAGAGCGATCATCGTTACTTTTTTGGAAGTGAACAGGGTTGTAGGTTCGTACATCTTTTGGACCGTATTTGACTTCTACTACATCACCGTCAGCTCTGACTATTTCACCGTCAGCGTCAGCCACGATGAGCTGTGAGGTGTTGCGAGCTAGATCACCTTCGACGCCCGTGCCGACTATAGGGCTAGTTGTCTTGACGAGTGGAACAGCCTGGCGTTGCATGTTAGAACCGGTGAGATTACGGTCGATACGGTTTTTCTCAACGAATGGCACGAGTGCGGCAGTTGTACCGATGACGTGCATGCGGCTTGCGTCCATGAACGTGACTTCATTTGCGTCAACTTCACTCGGAGCTAGAGCCTTGCGTGCACTCACGCGCTCTTCGACGAATTTGCCGTCACCTGTTGCCCGCCAGGCCGCGAACAGCACGGGGAGGTAGATTAACGCCCGTCCCCAGCTGCCGCTGATCCAGTCCCTTGGCTCGAACAGGAGGCCGAAGTAGCTGCCCTGTTTCGGCGCGTACTGCCGACGCATCTGATAGTCGGCGAAGCCGACGAACATGACGTCGATAGTGGCTGCGTCCTCACCACAGGCAATCCGACGGTAGGCATCGAGCCCCATGGTTACGGACTGCAGCTGATCGCCGGAGGTCTGCGTGCTCGCCACCCCACCGTACGGTTTGGTCAGAAAGCCCGGCTCCTCGGACTCGGC
>CALFQW010000032.1 GCA_937919305.1 uncultured Candidatus Saccharibacteria bacterium | reverse complement strand
GATCGGGCAAAAATGGACTGCTCTCATCCTCCGCGATATGAGCACTGGCCCGAAACGCTTCTGCGATCTATCACGCAGTATCTCCGATATCAATCCACGGACTCTATCAGCACGACTCGAGCAACTCCGTGAGCAAGGCATCATCGATGACTGCCGCGACGAGAGCGGCTACTATCTCACAAAAAAAGGACAGGATCTCATCCCTGTCCTCAAGGCTATGGCTGACTGGGGCGAAAGCTGGAGCTAAACTACCCTTTTTTCTTATCCATCCGATCGAGCTTCATGATCTTCACGATAAAGTAGATCACGAGCGCAACTGCGATCAGAGTGATGAGTGAGCTAACGAAAGCACCCCACTGGAAGTCAGCTGTTCGGCCAAAAACATCAACAGAAAAACTAGCCTTCTTCAGACCTTCCTGGGAGCCGATGATCAGCTGAACGATAGGATCGATAAAAGCCGACACAAGCTGTTTAACCGTGTCGCCAGCAGCAGTACCAATCGCCAGACCGACCGCAAGCCCGACTACACCCTGCTCGCGTATAAATGTCGTAAAGCCACTCACATGATTTATTCTTGGTTTTTTCTCGGCATCTTTTACAGATTTATTTGCTTTTGCCATCAGTCTATCTCCTTCATCTTTATCTCTAACGTAGTGTACGATACAGCCTCACGCACCCCGAGTCAATCACATCTCGGATGGCGCATCGATGCCGAGCAGCGTCAGCCCTGCCTGCAAGATGTCCGCGTAGAGTGCTACGAGACATACTCGATGTGATTCTTTTTGATCGCCTATCACGCGATTTTTCTCGTAGTAACGATTGAACTCCTGAGCAAGCTCAAATAGGTACGTACAGATCAGATGTGGCGCCAATTCATTCACAGCATTATCGACAACGGCATGATACTGTCCGAGTTTACGTATCAGCTGCCTATCCTCCGCGAACAACTCTGTCGGCATGACAAATTCATGTGTAGACTTCTTCAAGATCTGACGAGCCCTTGCGTGTGCATACTGCAGGTAGGGGCCGCTATTTCCTTGTAAGCTGACCGATTCTTCGGGGCTATAGACGATGTCACCACCGACTTTTGTCTTGAGAAATGCGTACTTTACCGCGCCGAGCATCACTTTACGATCTTCACTTCCTGACACTGCGGCCTGTGCTTCACTCGCAGCCTTGAGGATATCCATTGCGAGCAGGACCGTTCCCTTGCGAGAGCTCATCTTTTTCCCACCAGCCAGCTTGACGTTGCCATGAGTCATGTGTCGACTTCGCTTTGTCAGCTCAGGGTCAAACTGTTCGATGCTCTTTTGGACGACCTTCATATACTCAGTGATATCGTTACCGGTGATGATCACGGACTCGTCAAATTGATAGTCCTGCCACTTCTTCATAATCAGGCCAACTTCTTTTGCTTCGTACGTCGGCAAGTTGTTCGAGTTCATGAAAACTCTGGTATGCAAGCCATGTTTTTCGCCGTTAAAGATGACGGCGCCATCAGATCGCTCGTAGACTCCGCTCTCTAGCTCGCGCTCGACAGTCGCTATGCCGATGGGCGCAGTTTGGCTTTCTGGGTAGTATTTGTCAAAGGGTAGTACATCCAGCTCATCATAGAACACTTTGAAATAGCTGTAGCTCCACTCTCGACAAGCCCAGTAGATCTGCGCAAAAGGCGAATTGTGATCATCATCGCTATGCAGCTGATATATCTGCTGGTTGAGATCCGTGATCTCTTTTTTTGCCGTCTCATCATTCTCGAACGCTTCATTGCCCTCGACATAGCGAGCGCTCAACCAAGCTGCCTGCTCATGCGGATCATCCCCTACTGCCTTCAGATTTTCTGGCAGTTCTCCTCCTAGATGTTTGACGATTGCCCACATGTTCATAGCAACATGGCGACCAACATCCCCGCCAAAGTTAACTCGTTTTACATCAGCACCAGCAACGGCCAGTAGACGAGTCATAACATCACCAACGAGTGTCGTGTAAAGGTGCCCAGCATGCAGTACTTTAAAAGGATTTGGATCAGAGTATTCTGCGACAACCACCTTACCTTCGTACGGCTTCTGGGGCCGCGCGTAGACCTCTCGCAGCAATGCACCGTCACTGAGTCGTATATTTATAAAACCAGGGCCAGCGATACTTGCCTCGACTATATCCTCATTCTCCGATAGCTTCTCAACGATTTGCTCGGCGATCGCTCGTGGATTGCTCCTGACCTTGCCCGCGAGCTGCATCGCGACATTTGTTGCGACATCACCGAACTGCGCATCAGGGTTGCTCAGCTCTATCTCGCAGTCAATCTCAAACAGGGATCGAACGATATCTCGCAGTTCTTTTTCCATATAAAGTTATTTTAACAGAGGTGAAGCCAAAATCCTACGCCATATCACGTTATAATGAACTGACATGAACCTCCTCGAATACCAGGCAAAAGAGCTTCTCAGGGCGTCAAAGGTACCGGTCGCCCCTTCGTACTTGTACCGCAACTCTCTCGATCCACTCGATATTGACTACCCTGTCGTTGCTAAAAGCCAAGTGCCGACTGGCGGCCGTGGCAAAGCCGGTGGCATCGTCGTCATCGATAAACCAAGCGACCTAAAGCGTGTCGCAAAGCATCTACAGCAGCGCTCGATCCATGGTCACTTGCCATCCGAGATACTGCTCGAGAACTTTGTTGACGCCGATCGTGAACTGTATCTCAGCCTTCTCATCGATCGTGATACGAGAATCGTTGAGTATATGGTCTCCGCAAAAGGCGGTATCAACATCGAGGATCACGCTCACGATATCGTCACCGTCGATATCAACGCTGAGGACAAGCTCAAGACTCTCAGTGATACGCTGAAGATCAATGATAAAACTCTCGCGCCCCTGCTCAAGAAACTAGAGAAATGCTTCTTCGAAAACGACCTGCTACTCTGCGAGATCAACCCTCTCGTCCTCACCAAAGCCGGGCGTCTGGTCTGCGCAGATGCAAAGCTCGTCATTGATGACAATGCTCGGTACCGCCAGAAAGATTTACCTTGGCCTGGAGGAAGCGACAACAACATGCGCATACTCGAAGGCGGCACCATCGGATGCATCGCAAACGGCGCCGGCATGGCCATGAGTACGATGGACAGTATCGTTGCAGCTGGCGGTACCCCTGCAAACTTCCTCGATATCGGTGGTGGTGCTTCCGCTGAGAGAGTT
>CALFQW010000031.1 GCA_937919305.1 uncultured Candidatus Saccharibacteria bacterium | reverse complement strand
GGAATTTTATTATTGTTAACAAATCTTGCTAGTAATTCTTTACATCCTCCCCATGCTGGAATAATTCCTAATGCAGCTTCTGTTAATCCAATATAAGATTCAACATGGGCTTGAACATAATCAGAATGTAAAATAATTTCACAACCGCCTCCAAGCGCTATATCGAGACTCAACGCTCCAGACGGTATTAGCTCAACATCAACTTTATGTGCTTCGCCGAGCTTCATGATAGAGCCATCGCCAAACTGTTTAGTGATTTGCTCCATAGCTAAACCTAGCGCTTTAGCCTTACCTTCGTTATCGGGCTTAGTAGTAGAGACTGCGGGTTTTTCTGATTTTTTGGCCATTTGAATACTCCTCACTTAAAACATCTGGATACTAGTATACCTCTGTCTTTGCTACAATACTACTCATGAAGTATCAACAAGGATTCACCGTTCTGGAAGCTGTCATCGCAATAGCATTGGTTAGTTTCGTTGGGCTCATCGTTGTTTCAGAGCAAAGTGCATTAAACTCTATTCACCGAGATCAGGAAAGAAAAGCTAGCGTTAACAAGATTCACGCTACTCTTGAGGAGATAGTCAAGCCTGCAGTAAAAGGCTACCCCAGGATCCTATCACGAGAATCATTAAGAGACGCCGTTGAAACAACGGAACTCAGTGATCCTAGGGGTAATAAAATCAATACTCCACTGAGTGATTACCGCTATCAGCCAACTGGTTGCGACGGTGGTGATATCTGCACTGGATATACGCTATCTGCAACCCTAGAAAGAGAGCGAGATTTTGTTCGTACTGACGGCTAGTTATCTTCTACTGGCCGGACATTCTTGAACGCTTCTACTGCATTGTTGAGTGTATCGATTTGCTGTTTCGGGTGGGCAACGAAGTTGAACCTATAGGTAGTTTCTTCACCTTCGGTAGACAGACGGATAGCGCCATAGTTAAAAATGGTCTGGATAATGCCCTGTTGGCGATAGCTAGCATCCTCTATATTCGCAAGGCTTATGATCTGGTCCTTCTTAGTGAATAAACTTGTTTGTATGTGTTGTATGACACTCTCGTTGGTTAAATAAAACCTATTCGCATTGTAAACAATCGTTGCTATCACGCCTCCTAGTATGAACAAAACAGCCGTAAAGAGCAGGACTAAGCCACCACTGGCAATCAACTGTGAGCTTACCCCTCCCTCGCTGACAAAATTATTGCTGGATATCAGTAGCGGAAAGCCGACGACGATCATCACTACCGCAACAATAACAACAGCCCATATTGAAACCAATCCAATAGGATGACGTCGCACTGCACTGATGACGTATTCACCGGCACTCAGACTTAGCTGAGGGTAGAGCTTTTTCGACTGCTCATGCTTTGCGAGAATCTCTGGAGAGACTTCTTGACGATGTGGATCGATAGGTCGTGAGCTATACACGACTTGCGGCTGATACGCCGGACCTTGAGCTGGTGCGTGTGGCTGTTGTGGTGGGTGTGCGTAGAGGGGATTACCCTTCTCGTCGTAGGCGACTGGTTTATTCGGATTGTGCTCTTCTGGATTCATGACTATCAGTATACGCCTATTTTTTCTCTATGTACTCTTTCCCAAGATGATTGTAGGCTTTTCTAGTTACTCGTCTTCCTCTCGGGGTGCGCTCTATAAATCCAATTTGCAGCAGGTATGGCTCATAAAAATCTTCAATGGTAGTTGTTTCATCGCCAGTTAGAGCGGCAATAGTATTTAGCCCGATAGGTCTATCGCCGTAATTATCGATGATGCTACTGAGCAAATTTCTATCCGCTGGATCTAAGCCTACCTCGTCTATTTCCAGCATAGTTAGTGCCGCTTTCGTGATCACTGTGTCAATGATTCCGTCGCCGTTTACGTCAGCATAATCTCGTACTCTTTTCAGTAGACGATTCGCAATACGTGGCGTCAATCTTGCTCTCGTCGAGAGATTTTTCGAAGCATCTTCGTGAATCTTTGTCTCTAGAATTCCCGCAGCTCTAGATATAATCTGTGATATCTCATCGGATTCGTAAAACTCGAGTCGGTATAAATGTCCAAATCTGTCTCGTAAGGGCGCAGCTAAGCTGCCCGTTCTCGTCGTTGCACCGATGACCGTAAATCTCGGGAGGTCTAGTCGTATGCTGCGTGCAGCAGGTCCTTTACCTATCACGATATCGAGCTTAAAGTCTTCCATGGCACTATAGAGCACCTCTTCAACAGCTCGACTGAGTCGGTGTATTTCATCAATAAATAGCACATCTCCGTCAGCAAGGTTAGTGAGTATGCTCGCGAGGTCTCCAGCTCGCTCTATAGCCGGCCCTGCCGTAACGCGAATGTTCGCTCCCATCTCGTTTGCTATTACCGTCGCCATAGTTGTTTTCCCTAGACCTGGCGGACCATATAAGAGAATATGATCGAGTGGTTCACCGCGCTTTTTGGCCGCATCGATCGCAAGCTTTAGATTCTTTTTTAGTCGCGCCTGTCCGATATATTCATCAAATCGCTGCGGCCGCAGAGTCACCTCGATTCGCTGCTCTTCACTATCATCTTCGTGTAATGCTGTATCT
>CALFQW010000030.1 GCA_937919305.1 uncultured Candidatus Saccharibacteria bacterium | reverse complement strand
CCTTACGCTCAATCTGGTAACTCCCGACAAGACAGTAATACCATCAACGGACCTGAGCGATAATCATATTATCGAAGAAAACTACACCCCGCTTACACTGGCTCCGGAAGAGGGGAATGTAGTTGAGGGCTATCTCGTGTATTGGGTGCCGTCCGATAAGCTGAGTAATCTCAGCTTACAGTATAAGCGACTTGGTGCAGCTGTTTTCGGCACTACAGAGAGTATCCCTGCAAAAGACTTCGAGATACCGCTAAAATAGCTGTCTGCCCTCTTCGCTACGCTCTATCTAGAGCTCTATCCGTTTCATCAACAATCTCATGACCGATGATTTGCTCAAAAAGATCTTCGACTGTTAGTATCCCAACTATTTTGCCTTCTTTTTCTATGGGTACCATATGGGTCTTAAGGGAAATAAAGCGTCGAAGCATCGTATCTAGTGCGGTTCTACTGCCTATTGCTTTAGTAGCATGGAGAGGAAAGTTCATGACCGGTATAGGCTGATCATCGAAGTCGATGTCGACCATATCTTTCATGAGTAGCACGCCATAACAGCGGTGCAGGCTTTTATCAAATATAGGAATCCGACTGTAGCCCTTTTCTGTGATTTCATCTACCGTTTTCTCGTCCAAAACTGAAGTGTTTTCCAACCAATAAACCTCATCAATGGGTTCCATGATCTGTCCAACAGTTGTTTCACTCATCCTGAGAGCGCCTTGGATTATCTCAACTTCATCGTCATCCAGTTCACTCTCGTGAGATCTGTGCTCACCTAGAATAATCCCCAGTTCATCACGAGAATGAAGCTTTCGATCCTCTTCAGATATAAGCTTATCAAGTAGTAGCTGGATAGGCTTAGAAAACAGATACGTCACGACTATTACAACTCTCAAGAAAGGAGCAAATATCGCACAGAAACGAAGTGCATAGCGAGCAAAAACCGCCTGTGGGATCACTTCACCAAATATCACAATCAGTAGCGTACTAATCAAGCCTGCGATTAGCCCCTGAAAGTACGGCTCAAGAACTAGTGAAACTGCAGATACAACTGCGATATTACCGAACAATATACTCGCGAGACTTAGGTGGGTCTTTTCGCGAAGTGGTAGTACTTTTGCAGCATCAATGCTGCCTAATTTCTTTTGTCTTCTCAGGTCATTTACATTCAGTGACATGAGAGATATGTTGAGTCCCGAGAATATCGCCGACAACAACACGAGGATAAACACCTCTATGGATAAAACTGCGTATTGCACAGAAGAATCATTATACAATATGCGCACAAAAATACTCATCGAATTAATAAAAGTATCCCGATTGCCACCTTGGTCGGGATACTTTTAGAGAAGTAGAGTGTAAGCGCTATTGACTACTTATCAGATTTTTTGTCGTCTGCCCCAGGCTTGTCTTCTTCGACAACTTCACCTTCCACGGGACCATCTTTTTCTGAGCGTTCCTCTTCTTTGTTTGCTTCTGCATCTTTTGCAGCTGCTTCATAAAGCTTTGCTCCGATTGGCATGATTGCGTCGTTGAGCGCTTTTACGGCTGCTTCAAGTGCATCCTTGTCAGCTGATTCATCTTTTTGGACTTTTTCTGCCTCCTCAACTGCAGTTTCAATCGCTTTCTTATCTTCATCAGCGATCTTGTCTTTGTGCTCATCGGGCATTTTCTTTGCTTGGTAGATAGTGTTTTCTAGTTGGTTCCGAGCTTCGACTGATTCACGTTTCTTCTTATCCTCATCTGCGTGTGCTTCAGCATCTTTTTGAGCTTTCTCGATGTCTTCTTTGCTCATGTTGCCTGAGTCTTGGATAGTGATCGACTGTTCTTTGTTCGTTCCTTTATCTTTTGCGCTCACATGTAAGATGCCGTTTGCATCTATGTTGAATGTTACTTCGATTTGAGGAACACCGCGAGGTGCCGGCGCGATGCCATCGAGTATGAACCGTCCGAGTGATTTGTTATCAGCGGCCATTTCACGCTCTCCTTGCAGAACATGTATCTCAACCTGTGGCTGATTGTCCGCGGCAGTCGAAAATGTCTCAGATTTGCTAGTCGGTACGGTTGTGTTGCGCTCAATGAGCTTAGTGCTAACACTACCCATCGTTTCGATACCGAGTGAGAGAGGAGTAACGTCGAGCAGTAGAACGTCTTTGACATCACCCGCGAGC
>CALFQW010000029.1 GCA_937919305.1 uncultured Candidatus Saccharibacteria bacterium | reverse complement strand
TTATACGCCTCGAAGGTACGAACCGTAACGAAGGCTTGATGATGCTCAAGAAAGCTGGGATCACGACTGAGCCAGATCTCAGCAGCTGCATACGGAAAGCCATGGAGGCATCTATATGAGTTGGTTCGACACACCTACCGTTGTCGTACAGGGTATAACTGGTCACCACGGCGCCTTTCATACACAAGGCATGTTAGATGCTGGCACACATATAGTCGCCGGCGTTACACCGGGTAAAGCCGGACGGACGGTTCACGGCATACCAGTCTACAGCTCTGTCGGTGACGCAATGGCCCGGCATCCACGTATCGATACATCGGTCTTATTCGTCCCAGCACAGTTCGCCAAGGATGCTGCATTCGATGCGATAAGCTCAGGTGTAAAACAGCTCGTCATTATCACCGAAGGCATACCCGTTCATGACACGCTCGCTATCAGAGAATTTGCCGCCAAAAAGAAGGTTGCGATCATCGGCCCGAACTGTCCCGGTATCATCGTGCCTGGATCTCACAAGCTCGGTATCATCGCTCAGCACATCACAAGCCCGGGTGATACAGCGATTATTAGCCGCTCTGGCACGCTCACCTATGAGCTCGCAGACGCCCTGACAAAACGCGGACTCGGGCAATCCATTATCATCGGCATTGGTGGTGACCCAGTGCCTGGCACCAATTTTGTCGATGCACTGCGCATCGTCGAGCGACACCAGGGCACGAAACGTATCGTCATGGTTGGCGAGATCGGCAGCATGAACGAACAGCTCGCAGCCGACTACGTTGCAGCTCACATCACCAAGCCTGTCTACGGTCTCGTCGTCGGACACTCAGCACCAGCCGGCCAGACCTTTGGACACGCCGGTGCGATAATCGGTAGTGATCAGGAATCAGCGAGCGCCAAGACCACTCATATGGGAATGCGCGGCATAGAAATGAGCAACACTCTCGAAAAGCTGATCGATAGCATAGCGATGAGCAGTAGCTAAGCTACTATGATAAACACCTGTTGAACTTGACATATACGCATTAATTGTGTTATAACTTTGGTATTCTCGTTCCTTTCCATCTAGTGGCCTAGGAGGTCATCATGCAGTTCTCACCATTCATTATCGGGCTCATCATCGCGATCGCGCTGGTTATACCCTACGTACTCGTTCGGCTCAAGTGGTCATCCATCCAGACCACGCACAAGCGCGAGCTGGAGGAGGCTCGCCTCGACGGTCGCGCCCAAGAGTTCGCTGACACCATCAGGAGATTGGCTCACAACAACTTCGTGTGGCTATCCGATCACATGGATCATCCGCTAAAACCTCACTACCTCAAGGCGATCGAGCAGGCCCGTGACATCGTCTCGAACAACTTGCAAGGCCGTTACACCTACGAGCTGGATATCGCGAGACTCCACTTCGTGGAGAACGAGGTGATCCATGTCGGAGAGGCCATGTGCGGTCGGCTGATCCCACTCGGCGAGCTGATCGACCACCTCCTCGGGCAACGCCTCGCAGAGGTGGACCGCGTCGTCGCGGACTTCAACGGCCTGCAGTACTTCGTTGGCGAGGCATGTATCATGAGCGTCGCGGGTGGCTCCATCTACCCAGGGCGCCTTGCCGACCCCGGCAACCGCTACGAAGTGGCCGGAGTTCACATGTCGCGCATCAGCGGCCTTGAGATTGACGGCATGGAAGCCTTCCGCAAGCAGGTCGCCAGCATTGAGATCCGCTACGGCGCAGGAGGCTGGTACATCACAGCACCTGTCGAGGTCTGAACGGGAATACCGCCCATAGCTCACACATTCCAGTGTGGCGCTGTGGGCGGATTCTTCATTTTAAGAGTCTTTATCTACGGCTTGTATCAGCCCAACAAATAGCGGGTGTGGTCGCATCGGACGCGATCGAAACTCGGGGTGCGCCTGGGTAGCTAAGAAGTACGGATGGTCAATCGCTTCGATAAACTCGACGAGCTGACCGTCTGGTGATGCACCGGAGACGATAACCCCACCGTCGTAGATATGTTTTTCAAACGAACAATTTACCTCGTAGCGGTGTCTATGACGCTCGACGATCTCTGTTGCACCGTAGACCTCGGCCGTCTTTGAACCGGCTTCGATCACTGCAGGATAGTCGCCAAGACGCAACGTACCACCAGTTGATTCCTTACCCTCTTGTCCCGCCATGATGTAGACGACGTTTGCCTCGGTGTTCGCATCGAACTCCGCACTATTCGCTCCAGGTAGGCCGCCACGCCGAGCCGCCGCAATCACTGCCACCTGCAGCCCTAGACACAGCCCGAGATACGGCACTTTGTGTGTCAGTGCGTAGTCGGCGGCCGCGATCTTGCCCGGCACACCCCTCTCACCGAAGCCGCCTGGTACGATCAAGCAGTCCACATCAGAGAAGCTATCTTTCGTGGCGTGCTCGGCGTCTATCCAGACGATATCTATACCGACATCCTCATGCCAACCAGCCGCCTTGATAGCCTCCGTCACGGAAAGGTATGTGTCCTCGTTGTCCATATACTTCGCAACGAGACCGACACGGACCTGGTGTTTCTTAGTTGATTGCTGCTTTTTCACAAGATTTGACCAGTCTTCGAGCTTTGGCGAGTTATTCACGCCAGTAAACGTATTCAGTAGCGGCATCAATGAACTCTCAGCGATCCGCTCAGGTATCTCGAACACGCTCCCGACATCAGGCATCATGAGTACAGCATCGTCAGATACACCCCCGAACATAGCGAGCTTTCGGCATATACTCTTTGGAGTTTGCTTCTCCGCGCGAGCGATGACGACATCCGGCACGATACCGAAGCCCCGTAGATCATTGAGGGCGTTCTGCGCTGGCTTGCTCTTGAATTCCTTGCTTGTGTTGATGAACGGCACATATACCACATGCACGAACAACGCCCTATCACGACCTATCTGTCGAGCAAACTCGCGAAAAGCCTCCACGTAGCTCAAGCCTTCATAGTCGCCAACCGTTCCACCCAGCTCGACAATATGTACATCACTACCCTCAGATGCTGTGACGATAGCATCTTGTATCGCGCCAGTCAGGTGCGGAACGAGTTGAATCGTTTTACCGCCAAACTTCCCTGCTCGCTCATCCGCTATCAGCTCACGGAGTAACCTGCCAGATAGCGTTGCACTCGCTTGCGTGAGCTCTTCATCGAGAAATCGCTCGTAGTGCCCGAGGTCCAGATCAGTCTCCGCACCATCTTTGGTCACAAAGCATTCGCCGTGCTCGGCTGGGTTCAGCAGTCCCGCATCAACATTCAGGTACGGATCGCATTTCTGTATCGACACCTTGAGTCCTTGCGCTTTCAAGACCGCCCCGATACTCGCAGCCGTGATACCCTTGCCGACACCCGAGAGCACACCACCGGTGACAAATATGTATTTTGTTTGTTTCACACACACCTCCTGATTATGTTATTGTCCGCTATAGATAAACCGCCCTTCCTGAGGGCGGTTATTTTGCGGTGATCTGACGAGCTATATAGTTTTAAAAATAAAAACACATGACTGCTCATGTAGGTCCATTATAGCAGATATTGACATATGTACATTTTTGTTGTTAAATGAGAAACGTGAGCATCAGAGAGCTTGCTGTACATGTCATCTGGGCGTGCGTCGCCGCCCTACTAACAACCGGTTGTGCTGTAGGGGGTGAGACGACCCCCGAAGAGCCACTACCCCTACCCGCATTCACCGAGCAGAGCCCCGAAGGCTATGACTTCTGGGACGAAGCCCGTGGAGCAGAAACAACTACACATCTGGTCAAGCTTGGAAATCTCGTCGACATCAAGTCGCTGAGGTACCCAACAGACGAAGACCTCCGCAAGGGATTCTGGGCAGTTGGCTTGCTCGAGGAGTACTGCGTCGTTCAGCTCGCTAACCCGGTTGGCGAAGAACGCTTCGACGCAGGGATCACCAACCTCGTGATCTCATCGAGATACAACATGGTGTACTACTACCTGGTACCTGGTGTTCCATCCTCGGAGCTGAAGGCAACTCTCGATCGATATCGAGGTATGTGCCTAGGGGAAACAACCCCTCCTGAGATGGAGCCGCTCTCGATCTGAAAGCTCTACCGGACTATCTGTCGACATTGTCGCAGGTGGTCCGGAGACTCCTTGTCTACATAACATTTCGTTTTGTGAAGAAGCAGTCGGTACCTCAGTAGCAAAATAACTCCCGATTGGGAGTTATTTTGCTATGGCGGAGAGAACAGGATTCGAACCTGCGATAACGTTTCCGCTATACACGCTT
>CALFQW010000028.1 GCA_937919305.1 uncultured Candidatus Saccharibacteria bacterium | reverse complement strand
CCAAGATAAGTCCCCAGGAGCGTACGAGCAGGCTCAGAAATCTGCATCCCTTCTGGCACTACGTAGTTCGTCATCGGAGGAATAGGGCCGGCAGCATACACGAGGGGCGATCGCTCGCCACCTCGAATGCAATCGAGTCGATACGAGTCGAAGTCTTCGACAAGCACTGGGGCGTAGTTCGTCCAGACAACATTCTCGAGTACTTCAAGCGACCCTCTCAGTTCAACGCATCGCGGCGTTATAACACTCCTTGAGAGCAACTCGAGTCTCAAAAGCGCATCTGCGGCATCAACCGCCTCGTTATATACCGAGTCAATGACGCACAGGATCGGAACCTCCCTATATCCACTCGGCAGCAGATATGCCGGACCGTTTCCGATGATGCCGAAGCGTTCGATCACTGCTTCGATCACATCGAGGTTGGGATGCTCTAGGCCATCACCGCGGACTGCCTCAAGGATCTCAAACACTTCTAGAAGCGTCTCCGGTTCTAACAAACGCAAGCCACTTCCTAGTGCTGGCTTCTCGAGATGCTTGGCAATCAGAGCAAGTACGCCGTTATGAGCAGCGTAGTTCACGTTGTTACAGTAATCGACCGCAACGATGCGGTCGTCTGCCGTCAGAGTTGCAAGGCCAATACCGTAGGCATCTGGAAACTCAGCTCGGTAGAGCCCTTTCGCGTCATCTAGTACTTCCATGACCTCTTCTGGTGTTGAGGGTATGTAAGACATCTGTGTGGCCTCCTAGCCAACTAGCCGATATATAAAAAAACACCGGGCACGTATGTACCTCCGGATATGTATATAATACCACTTCTAGCAGAATTTACCACATACGCTACAATGATCTTATGAATATCTACGACATTGAGGTGAAAGACGCCTCAGGAAAAACAACCACGCTCGCCAAGCACAAAGACAAAGTACTACTCATCGTGAATACTGCGAGCCTCTGTGGCTTTACTCCCCAGTTCGAAGGGCTCGAGAAGCTCTATAAGGACTACACTGATAAGGGCCTTGAGATACTCGGCTTTCCGTGCAATCAGTTCGGTGAGCAAGATCCTGGATCAACTGACTATAGCATCACGTTCTGCCAAAAAAACTACGGTGTCACCTTCCCTATATACGACAAGATTGACGTCAACGGACCAGACGAATCACCGCTATATACTTACCTCAAAAAACAAAAAGGTGGCCTGCTAGGCTCGAAGATCAAGTGGAACTTCACTAAGTTTCTCGTGGATAAAAATGGCAACGTTATCAAGCGTTTTGGATCAACGACAACTCCTGCTCAGATAGAACGATTCATCGCAAAGCTCGTCTAACGCAGACCATGGTCAGTCACGATATCAGGCTTACAAAAGTAATCACTAAACTAAAGACTCCGCTACTTGCGGAGTCCTAGTTTTGCGACGATGGCTTGGTAAGCGGTAAAGTCTTTGTTCTCAAGATACTTGAGCAGCTTTTTGCGCTTTCCAACCATTTGTATGAGACCGCGTCGGGCCATGTGATCATGCTTGTTCACCTTGAGATGAGCAGTGATCTCTTTGATGCGTGCAGTCAACACTGCTGCCTGCACTTGAGGAGAGCCGACGTCACCTTTGTGTGTCGCAGCATCTGTCATGACCTTTGTCTTTGCTTCTTTTGTAATCATCGATTAGGTATTGTACCAGAGAATCCTAAAGCCTTCAAGGGGTATACTAGAGGTCGTTATGAACAATGATGGTAGCCGTAAAGCTTTTGACCCAGAAAAGTTAGA
>CALFQW010000027.1 GCA_937919305.1 uncultured Candidatus Saccharibacteria bacterium | reverse complement strand
GAAACCAGAGAGGAAGATGGGGAAGTTGCAGTTCAAAAGGAACGATATCCCTCAACGTAGCGCTGATGAACCTCGACAGGCGTATCATCGATTACGTTCTTATCCATGAGCTAGCTCACACAAAACACATGAACCACAGTGCGGATTTCTGGCATACAGTAGAAAAGTGTATGCCAGATTATAAGCAATATAAAAAAGAGCTGAAAAGCATAAGCCCTGTCTGTTAGTATAGTGTTAGCATTATGCAAAAAGAATTCACCGGCACTATTGGTAATTTGAGTGATCAAATTGATACATCTCTCCGTGGTGTTGCTATATTCTTGCCGATATTTGTAGGAATATTTGGAGCACTCGTAAACTATAGGATTTTCGAAGGTTCGCCACTTTTTTCTATCAGTAGCTGGATAGCAGTGCTCACATTAGTAACAGTCCTTTCGATAATGATGGTTGTAATCAAAAAAGCTAGTGTTGTTGTGAGCGCATTTTATCTAATCGCATACCACGCAGTGCTTGCTGTTGAGTTGCTCTACATATTTGGTATAAACAGCCCCATTGCAGCCACATGGTCACTGCTCATCCTCGCCACAGTGATCCTGTACGGTCTTCGTTGGGCTGTAGCGAGCTACATGACACTCGCGGTTGTGATGTATATATACACACTGCTTATAGACGTCGGTCCAAATGAAATTGCTTCGATATTATTTTCTCTTGTGATACAAGTGATGATTTCTGCAGTATTTATTGGGATCTATTTTGCTGAACTTGATGAGCGCAAAAAACTATTACGATCAAATGAACGTGGTGCCCAGCAACGAGATGCGATGGTAACGATCATCAACGGAACCACGCAGCCAATATTCACAGCCAACGCACGAGGCAAGATACGCATATACAACGCCGCCTTCCTCAATCTTATTGATACCAACTCAAGCCTGACTGGAAAATCAGTTGATGAGGCGCTCCCTCTGTTTACACTGGATGATAAGCCGTTTAGTTTGCACGAAGCTATGGCAAAACAAGGTCATGTCGAACGTGATGATGTTATATTCAAGTTTAACGACGGTGATCAAATGCGGCTGCACCTAAGTGGTAATAAAGTCCTGAGCGCATTTTCCGCGAAGCATCATACTGACAACGACGGTTTCATATTTATGGCTAGGGACATAACCAAAGAGAAATCACTCGAAGAGGAAAGGGATGAATTCGTGTCAGTCGTGAGTCATGAGCTACGAACACCGATCGCAATCACTGAGGGAACCATCTCAAACCTACAGTATCTGATCGAGAACAAGGCAGACCCTAAAAAACTCAATAGCTCACTCACCGATGCCCATGAGCAAATACTGCTGCTATCAAGGATGGTCAATGATCTCGGTACCCTTTCGAGGGCTGAACGTGGTGTTGGTGATGAGCTCGAGTCTATAGATGTAAAAGAGCTCGCGGAAGACCTCTACAATAAATATGTTGGATCTGCCAAGGACAAAGGTCTATCCCTAAA
>CALFQW010000026.1 GCA_937919305.1 uncultured Candidatus Saccharibacteria bacterium | reverse complement strand
TTTTTCAATCACTTCCCTGTCGACACTTCCATTCGACGGACATGAATTTGTTGGGACGTTGGGCGTTTGATCTCTGAGCAAGATCGGTTCGGGACCCTGGGCAGGATCGCTGTGCGCCAAGGACCCTGGGCTCGGTACCATGGGAGTAGTACCGATTACCGGATTGCTCCCTATCCGGTAAGTCGCATGCACACTCCCCCCGGGAATGACACGCGACCAGCAGGGCACCAGGGATTTGAACCCCGACACTCGCAACCATAATGCGACGCTCTACTATTGAGCTAGTGCCCTCGGGTCACGATATGTGACCAGTCGAGGATGGAGGACTCGAACCTCCGACCTCTGCGATCCGATCGCAGCGCGCTACCAACTGCGCCAATCCCCGCTCCTGACAAACGCAACTAGGGCGTTGACAGATCAGCAAATATGTTATCACTCAGAAACGTCTAGGTCAAGAGTATTTATCGATGATATAGGACTCAAATTGCTGTATACCCCTAAGATTCATTTGCATATCAGTATGATCTTGGAATGCCATACCCTGGATGGCGTGCCACACAGATTGAACTAGCTTTCTGAAATCAGCCAATTCCTGGTCATCATAGCTGATATGAAGCGTGTGTAGTGAGCCGTCTGCATCGGCCTCAACGTATGCTATTGAACCTTTCGTAACAGTATATCCTTGATAGCTAGCGGAATTTTCTATGAGAAGCTTATAAAAAAGTAGCTGCTGTCTGTAGTGATGAAGCTTGATCTTTTCGCCGTCAGATTTCCCTTTCCAGTCACGGGAGGGTTTACCAGTCTTGTAATCAATGACAGTGATGGTTTTGTTCTGGCGATCTATCTCCAATAAATCAATCGCACCGCTCAGTTTAGTCTCATCAACTGCGACGTTTGAGAATTTTTGTTCCGAGACGTGATCTCTGCTCAGGCGAACCTCAGACGAGCTCATGTATTGGCTAAGTGCATCTAATCCTCGCTTAGATAGACGATCGATGTCTTGATCATCCAGCCTGTATGAGGCGAGCTTTTTCTGAAAATAGCCCAGTGTATCCTCCAATGGTTTTTGCTGTGAGTGAACGAGCACGTGCTGGTGGGCATCACGCAGCGTGTCATGAATCGCGGAGCCGTATGCCGCACTCGCGCTCATCGATTCGGGGAATCTCAGTATATTTCGAAGCAAGAATGCCGACGGACCATGTCGTGATACATCAAGGTAATTTCCCAGATGAGTCGCACTGAGCTGGTATTTTTCGAGTATTGGTGCAAGCATCTCTTCTAATGACCTCGTTACTTCTGATGAAGTCAGTCGTAGTCGGTGATCATGTGCAGCTATAGTTCCCTCATTAACTCCGATGTTCGATGTATCGTGAGAGTCCACGATCGATTCATCGATATGATCGAGATAACCTACCTTCAGTAGCCCTTTGCCTGTTGTTGAGTGAGCAAATCGAAGTAGATGAAGATGCTGTTTTGCCCGCGTCATAGCGACATATAGAAGCCTGATTTTTTCATCGCTATCATCAGAGTCATTTCCTATTGAGAGATTGTGCGGGTACCGTATCAGTCTCGATCGTCCGCGACTCGTCTCGCCCCACACGCTATCCACGAGATCAACGACGAATACATGGTCAAATTCTAGTCCTTTCGAACGATGTGCGGTCAATAGACTGATGTTACTGCTGGCGGCGCTCATCTGTGTTGATGCGTGTATCGTGATGCCGAGACTTTGGTATTTGTCGATGATCTCGACAAAATCACTCAGAGCCAGTTTTTTACTCGGTGCGTATTCTCTCACGTGTTGATGAATCACTTTAAGGGCATTGAGATACTCAAGATACTTATGAGGTTGACCGCTAAGAGCCGACTGATCGAAAAAATATGATCTCAGCGGCGATACGGCTTCTTCGTTATCATTATCAACAACCGAGCCGTTCAGGTGGTCGAGCATATGCTCCAGAGTCGCATGCTGTGCGTGCTGCGACATCGCTATTAGCCAGTTCGCTATAGTTGCCAGCTCTCCCTGATGATCGAGCATGATGTCCAGCCAGCGTTTTTTGTCACCATCATCGTATGCATGCAGGCTAAGGTCATAGAGCGCTCTCTCTGAAATACCCCATGCTGGATGAGATAGGTGTTTTGAGAGCAGCGCGCTCGCATCATCAAGTTTGTTGTCACCGATGTATACAATGATCCGAGCAAGTTGCTCCAAGAAAAGAACGGGCTCGCTCAGTAGCGCGTCATCAGTCCTATCATAATCACTTGCGATACCGGCTGATTCGAGGTATGAAGAGATCTGACGCAGTGAATTGTGGTTACGCGCGATGACCGCTATTGATGCATTGCTATCGTTGTCTTGAATTCTTTTGAGTTCAGAGACTAAAAATTCGTGCTGGATACCAGGCGAGCCGGTAAGAGAAAACTGAACCTTGCTTACGTCTACATTGTTGATCTTGGAAGTGAGTTTTTTTTCGATCGTACTATCGTAGTCTGTCAAACGAGTTGTAGCATGATGGATAGTTTGCGCTGCAGCATCCAAGATGACTTGAGTCGAGCGATAATTGTTCTGCAGGGTGATAGTCTCAACATCCCTGAATCGCGACTTGAAGCCATGGATATTTGCAACATTTGCTCCCTGGAAACGGTAAATTGCCTGGTCGTCATCACCGACAACCATCAGGTTCGGACGTCCTTCGCTACTCGGATTATTTGATAGATTCCAAGCGAGGCGCATCTGTGCGTCATTGGTGTCTTGGAACTCATCAATCATGATGTATTGGTATTTTTCCTGAAGGTTAAACCGCAGATCATCAAAAAGCTCAAGTGCGTGTACGACCCGAAGGATCATGTCGTCAAAATCAAACAGCTCTGCCCTTTGCATCCCAATTAGGTAGTCGTTATAGACATGCGCAACAGCTCTGAGCTTGCGAGCACGTTTTTCGTCTTTGAGCGTCAAGCTGCCATCTGGCTTTTTTTCGGACCATACACGCTTCCAGGCACTCAGCGGCTTGGTGCTATTTTCTGATTCACTAGCATTTAGTGCGCTCCCCAAGCTCTCGGCCACTTGTAAGTAAAGAGGTCGATATATCAATAGATCACACGGCTCTTCAATGTATGCACTGATCTGCTCTATGAGGTCTCTTATAGCTGGAAAAGACTTCTTAGACAGTCTGCCAGTAAAAGCCTCGTCAACTTTTGGCTGTACCCATGATAAAAACGCATCGTTCATATCGAGTATTTTGAGCAGTTCATCGTGAAGTAACCCGCTTTTTTTGAGATCTGAGATTGTCGACTGAGTATCGCGAAGATAGGTATAGTCATCATTCATCATGACTGATAGAGGGTTGTCATGTGGCAACTTCTGGAAGATAGATCGTAGTATCTCATACGCATGCAGTTCATCGGCGGGTCGGAAGTGAGCGCCATTGTAAAAATATTCACCCTGTTGATTGATAGTTTCGGCACCAAAGCTATGAAAAGTGTGGATAGCGATCTTGTAAGCATCGCTACCGATCAAGCCTGCAAGGCGCTGTCTCATTGCGGTCGCGCCAGATTCGGTGAATGTCAGACATAGGATGTTCTGTGGTGATGCGTCGGTAGTACGAAGTATATTCGCAGCGCGCAGACTGAGTAGCTCAGTTTTACCTGTGCCAGGTCCAGCAACAACCATCAGCGGTCCGTCTATAATATCGACGGCTTGTTTTTGCTCCTTATTTAGGCTGTTGTATCGCTTTGTAAATTCATCGTTCATTGCGTCTATTGTAACAGCGTAGGATCAGTATATTAGCAAAGAATTATGCTATAATAGCAAATATGATACCGGATATCTACGATGACATTGCACTCGAGGCGATTGCAAATGACCTGTTTGGCAAAACTTTCGATATTCGAGAAGTAGTCGTGCGTGATGTGCCGACGACACACACGACAAAAGCAAGTGTATTTATGACAAGTAAGAACCAGCTCTATGCTTTGATACACGGGCGCGCTCCCCTAACACTCGGGGATGTACGCAAGATAGTAAAACGCATGGGATTGGTTGCTGATGCATACATACCTCCTAGTGGTCAGCCAAAATATTTTGATAACATCGCAATGGACAAATTCAAGGCCGTGTACCCTGGCCGTCGTGATATATCGGACGCAGATCTTCGTTTTTATCGCCTCGGTGCTCCGTATAACCCAGCACTGGTGCTCATCGATGCAGTTACTGACGGCATCATCAAACAATTCGACCCTAACGACAGTAGCAATTGGCGTATAGCAAAAAAGTATCCATATCGTCGGATCAAAACGATCTAGAAGTACTGTCTAGCTACATTCTTGGGGTTTCAAATACTCAATCAAAGTTTGGTTTACGGTGCGCCAAAGTTAAGCAGCATTGATCGTGTCAAGTACTACGAGATTTTCGATATGTGGTGTTCTTGGGAAAAAGTTGTATCCTTGGACATGTTTGATAGTGTATTTATCGAGTAATAACGAAACATCTCGAGCTTGCGTGATAGGGTTGCAACTCAGATATATGATGCGATGAGGGTTCGTCTCGAGCAGACGATGCACCACGTCTTTATGTAAGCCTGCACGAGGAGGGTCTAGGATGATAGTCGCTTCGCTCGTAATGTACTCGAGGGCGTTTTCTGATGCAGCTAGGATTGCTCGAGCGTCTGAGCTCAGGGTGGAGATGTTGCGGCGCATCTCGCGTACTGCATCAGGGTTCAGCTCTATGAGGGTCGTGTCAGCACTACCGATCGTTAAGCCTATACTGCCCACGCCGCTATACAGGTCTACTGTTGGTGTGTCTTGGTCAATCCACTTTCTCATATCATCCAGTGCTCGGCTGTATACGGGTATGTTTACCTGGAAAAAACTCTCCGCATTGTATCGAAAGGGTGTGTTAAGTATTTCGTCAGTCAGCGTTGTTTTACCCACTCGGTGTAGTCGCTCAGATATGATGCTGGCAGGGCTTTTTGGGTCACTATATATGACTTCGCCACCTTGTGCAGTTACATCTGATAGAGTGCGTGATGCTACGGATCCAGTATCACGATCCTTCATGTAGAGCTGCCAGACACAGTTCTGCTGCTGGTCACATCGTATGATCAGACTTTTGAGCTCTCGAGCGGTTATGCTTTGCTGCTGAAGGGCGTCACGAATAGATTTTGCGAGAATTAGCATGGCTTCAGGTAGCAGAGCGCAGGCCTCTAGTGGCATCTTGCCTTTCGTTCCACGTCGAAAGAACGCTAGATCGAGTTTCTCTATCCCCTTCTCAGTATCTTCGGATCCATACCAGCTAAATTCAACTTTGTTGCGGTACTGCCATTGGTTACCGTCATTGTATACATTCAGTCCAGCTGGTAGCTTGACGCCTTGTTGTGCGAATCCCTCAATGATGATGTCAGCTTTATGCTTCTGTTCAGCTTGAAAGCTCATCATCTGCCAAGGGCTGGTGCTCAGATATGTATCAACATCGATGGGCTCGACTCTTTCGGGCGATGGATCGTTTATCATCACCGCTACACCCTCGACATATTTTGATTTCTTTTTCGTCATATCGAACAAGACTCGTTCACCGGGCAGTGCGTTCCAGACGAATGCTTTTCGCCCGTCGTCGAGCGTGCCTAACCCTTGACCACCAGGAACAATTTTATCGATCAGTACATCGTATTGTTTTTGCATAACTAGACAAAACTATAGCGCACTACACGGTCTCCTCAAATGCATGTCATGGATGGGTATATTTGTAACAGTTGAATTGATTGGTGTATCCTTAAGCACAAGAGTTATGAAAGTTCATATAAAGCAACTACTGCTCGCATCAATCATAGCAACAGGGTTCGCAGTCTTTGGCACTAGCAGTGTTAATGCTGTTGAGGAGTTTGACCCCGATACATTTGACAGCAGTAGTTCTGAGATTTTCGAAGACGCATACGATTCGTTAGGATCGACAGAATGTGGCCAGCCGGGGCTAAGATCACTCACCGGTACTCTTCGCGTGCCCGAAGGTGAGTACAAAGTATATGTGCGGCTCGGTATACGAGGCCAGAGAGCGACAGTATTTACCGATGCGAGATATAACGATAGCTTTAGTAGCTGTCAGTCGCTTGGATCAGTCGAGGCCAGTGGAGATACGTGGACACAAGTCGGTTCGGTGTACAGCGTCGGGGATGAATTCGAAACTCGCTTGCAGCTGCAGTCTGAGTCGCTCGGTGATGTGCCGACCGCTAATCGCCCTTCTTACCTCCTCTTGCCTGCAGAGAGTAATATATGCGATCTGAAAGGTGAATGCGAAGTAACTGTAGACGGTCAAGTTGGGTTCATTAGACCACCTGGATCATCGCCATCTCAAGATTCGGTGCGTATCGTACGTATCGTTGATCCGAGCGAAGACGTTCTCGTTGCTGTGCGGTACTACGTTGATGGTGACTTCGTGTATGAGACGACCGATTTAGAGCAATTCAACAAACGGTTCGCTTCACGAGCAAATCAAAAACTAACTCGTGTGGCCGAATACGCCTCTGGGCAACGCATAGTTTTCGAAGGGAGTACGTCTGAGAGTTTCGTTGGTAGTTTTGAGAATTATGCGTTCCAACTATGGAGCGCAAATAAAAATACGATCATATGGACACTGATAAGCGCCGGCGTTCTGCTCGCTGTGCTCGCAACGAAGATGCTCGTTGGTGCTATCCAGAAACGTATGATATGGCGCGAGTCGCATGGCTTTACGCACCAAAATGAACAGCTGTCCGCCTCGCAAACTGAGCAGCGCTACACACTGCAGAGGGTCGAAAAGATCCTGCAGATCAGCTTCATTATTGGTGTGGCCATACTCGGCTCCGTACTCGTAGGGGCAGGCATCACTCGCTATGGACTCGCGACGTACACCATAGAGGGAGACAGCATGAATAACACATACTCATCAGGCAAAACTACCCTAGCTAACAAGCTTCCTGTTACCCTAGCTAATCTAAACAACAACTCATATCAGCCCAACCGTGGCGATGTCGTTGTAGCTGAACCCCAATACGGCATCCTCGATGCATCTGTCGATCTACCTGAGGGCAATACCGTGATCAAGCGAGTAATCGCCTTGCCTGGTGAGCGTATCGTGATACGTGACGGTGAAATAACTGTATACAATAGTCAAAATCCTGATGGATTTAATCCTGACGAAGGTACATCATGGAGCGGAACAATGATCAAAGATACGACAAAAGGCTTGATCGACATAACTCTCAGCGAATCCGAAGTCTTCCTCACGGGGGACAATAGGCCTGGATCGGTTGACTCTAGGTATAACGGACCCATCGATACTCGTCAGATCGTCGGTCCTGTACTAACTGTTTTTTGACAAAGCTAACTGTCATATACTGGACCATATGAATAAACTCTCACCCGAGCAGGATCGCGTAATAAACGGCAAAGGCACCGAGCCTGCGTTCAGCGGCGAGCTCTTGCATGAAGATAGGACCGGTGATTTCTTGTGCGCACAGTGCGGATACTTGCTCTTTCGTAGCAATGCGAAATTCGACAGTGGCTCAGGATGGCCGAGTTTCACTGAGCCAGCGAACATAGAAAATATCGAACTACATACGGACACATCTCATGGGATGATTCGCACTGAAGTAACGTGCAGATCATGTGGCGGTCACCTCGGTCACGTCTTTGATGATGGACCTGTTGATAAAGGTGGTCAACGTTACTGCATAAACTCATTGAGCTTAGGATTTGAGCCTGATGAGTGAGTCCATCGTCCTCGGCGGCGGCTGTTTTTGGTGCCTTGAGGCTGCATACTCGCTCGTAAAAGGTGTTGAATCAGTTCGCCCAGGCTATAGCGGCGGCAGTGCCGATGACGCATCGTACTACAGCGTTGCTGGCGGTAAAACGGGGCATATCGAAGTAGTACAAGTGACTTTTGATCCCAAAGTCATCTCTCTTGAGAAGATCTTGGCAATATTTTGGACCATCCACGACCCCACTTCGCTGAATAGACAAGGTGCAGATGCTGGCACAGAATACGCCTCCGCAATATTTGCGAGCGATACTAGACAGCTGGAGAAAGTAACCGCTTCTCGGGACGAAGTACAGGCTCAGCTCGATAAGCCGGTCGTCACTCAGCTCAGGATACTCGACACATTTTATGAGGCTGAAGATGAGCATCATAATTTCTATCAGAACAATCCAAATAGCGGGTATTGCTTGGCAGTGATCGATCCAAAGCTGGCGGAGTTGCGTGAGCATTTTGGTGATCTGTTACGCTCTGATCCCCTATGATATAATCACTACTGTTCTTTAGACCGATGGGGAGTCGTCTAATGGTAGGACAACGGGTTTTGGTCCCGTCAATAGGGGTTCGATTCCCTTCTCCCCAGCCATGAAAAAAGCCTTGGATCTTTTGACTCGGGGCTTTTTTCTATGTTTGTAGTTGGGATTTGAATCCCCGGTTTTGCTAAGCAAAAAAATAGCGGGGTTCGGTGAAGCGAAGTGGAGAAAAATTAGCTTGCTCATTTTTCAAGTAAGCGGAGGTGCGAAGCAATATCCATCTCCATACCAACGATTCGATTACATTTACGACCTATCGACTTGTTGCTAGAATACTCACATTGAGATATAAAGACGTGCAGCTATTATATCGCTTGAGGTATTTGACATAATATTGACAATATATACAACTTATGCTAATATAGTATTGATATCCTGAATTTGGAATCCGAGATTTCTCCACTCGACAAGAGGAGACGAGGAGTTAACATGAACGCACAGACCCTGGTCGAGTTCGACCAGAGCCAGGCCCAGACCTACAACGCGCTCTACGTCGTGAAGCAGGCCGTTCTCGTTCCCGTCCCAGACGGCATCGAGACGGTTATCAACGCGGAGTGGGGCGAGGAGCAGAAGTTCGTCGGCGCCTGGTACGGCATCTACGTCGACGGTGCGATCGTCTACGGCTCCGCGAAGAAGGAGTTCGACGACAGCCACGGCAAGACCGACGAGGTCGAGAACGGGTACTTCAAAGACACGCCCATCAGCGCGTACCAGTACCGAGGCCCGACCGCCCGCGTCCAGACCGTCCTCGCGGACGGCACCGTCGAGACCGAGAACACCATCTCGCACGGCGACTGGCTCGCGAAGTGGCAGGCCGGTGAGGTCGGCGAACACCGGGGAGAGGTCCGGGACGGTCCGGTCGGCGACGTGGCCGGCGTAGGCGCGCAGGAAGTACTCGTCGGCGATGCGGCGCACCTTCTTGCGGGTGCGACTCTTGGTGTGGGCGAAGCTCTGTCCGCCCAGTCGGTCGAGCTTGGGCGAGCTGTTGGCACCGCGAAGCTTGTGGATCTGGTTGAGGCGCCAGTCCAGCGGCATCTCGACGCGGATCCTCGGCGCCGGCTCCATTCCCCGCCAGAACTCGAGCGGTATATTGGCCGCGCCGATGTGGCTCATTTGCGCCCATGGCATTCGATATTACCTCGCCAGATTCATTCGTGTCACGCTGAAGAAGAAGAAACATCCAAAGTCATGTCGGATGTTGATGATAAAGCGCCAATATTCACAAATTCAGAATCAAGTCCACAATTTGAATTTCTGGAAACAGAGATTTCATTTCCTTGAAGAATGATTTCGGAAAACAAATCTTCGTCTTGTTGGGAATTGGTTT
>CALFQW010000025.1 GCA_937919305.1 uncultured Candidatus Saccharibacteria bacterium | reverse complement strand
TTTCTTCGACACGCCTATCGAGAAGATCGTGCGGGCCGAAGCTATACCTGGAGAAAAAAAGCCAGAAAAGAAAAAGCGAAAGAAGCTGAAGAAAGCAGTAAAGCGCCATGCAAAGCAAAAACTACACAGTGAACAGACTACTCTAGAAAAGAAAAGCTCCGCCCAAAAACCCCGGCAAGTCTGGCGTCGCCGCTTACTGCATCGACAAAATCAGATCGCAAATACCCTACGCAAGAAAACTGATCGTGTGGAGCTATCGACGATCGATACAGCCCAGCTCTTGATCGCGGAACGACTGGTAGCCCTCGGAGCCATAGCGTCGGAAACAAAGCCGAAGTCCATGGAGCGCAAGATGGTTAATACTCACATCGATTTCATGGGCTTACTGGCCGAAAAGATCGAGGACCCAAGCATCAGGGTGCCAAAAGAGATCGAGGAAATACATGGGTCGATCCTCTCAGGACAAACCGTTCAGAAAGAAAGCCCGCCGCCCCTAGAAGTAAATGACGCCCCGATGCCATCACTAACGTCACGCAACTCTATCGTCATACCCAAACTCGAAGATAGCGCCATCAAGACTAAAGAACTGCCTCCTCTATCTATCAGAGCAAGTAACCCAGTAACAGTAGGTGCTTTCGTGGCGTCTATTGCCCTACCGGAAACCCATGCTAAGAATAATCTCACCAAACAACCCAGTGCCAGTAAGCGGGTGGATAGCACCAAAGAAAACAAACCTCCCTTTAGAGAGGAAGAACAGCTCACAACCACGAGCAAAGAGACTGTTGAGCAAATACGAGAGGATGTTCATCGGGCGGTGACTATCACCAAGCAGATGGAGACCGTACTGAAAACTGTACAAGCGGTGATGGTATATAGAGCGCACGATAACGCTGAGAATAATGATCCTAGCGCGCCCTTGGACGCTATGGCGTCAAAGTCAACGCCAAAAAGGAAAGTACTGGTCAATAAAGAGCCCAGATCAACCCCTACAGATCTAGTGGCTCAACGCCCAGAAGTCATCGCGTCAGCAGTGGATAAAACAGCCGCTATCAAAGACGAAACAAAGCAGCAGCCTGATGCACCTCTATCGAATAAGCCGGAAGCCGCTTTCCCGAAGAGCGCAGTTGATACATGGCACATAGATGACCTCCTCAGGGCAGCGACCGTCATCCACCTCGGAAGTGGTCGATATCTGCATAATGAATTCAAGAGAGACAAGATCGATAAAGCTGGCCTTATAAAAGTCGTCAAAGCGTATAGAAAAAATCGTGATTATCGGTATGAATACGACACTCAGACAGAACGGTATATAGCTAAGAATAAAGCTGAGCGAGGTGAAATTATTGAGCCCTTAAATCGAAGCCGGGACCCTCCAACCGCTCAGCCCGCAAAATTGCCCCAAAGTGCGAAAACATTTGTGGAGCCATCTACTATTCATACGCCGAGTAGCCCTACAGTGCGTAGGGATAGCACTCAGAAAATCAATAACCGCCCTAACACCTACCTCACTCAAAGCTTAAACCAGTCAAAGACAGTTCTTTTTGTCGCCCTGATAGTCCTCGCAGCAATTGTTATTGCACTATCAGTCCAGTAGTCTTGCAGCTTCTACTTGATCTGGCTGCACGGCATTCGCAACGTCATAATCAGCTATCCTTGTACGGCGCAATCCATAACAATACGCACCTGTATCAAGTTTATTTCCGATATCAGATGCTAAGGATCTGATATACGTACCACTGCTCACACGTACACTGATTTTCGCGTATGGGTATACGTACTCTACAAGCTTCATCGAATGTATGGTTACCACTCGTGATGGCATGTCGACTACTTCACCTGCTCGCGCTCGCTTGTATGCGCGTTTACCGTCGACCTTTACCGCACTATACGCTGGCGGCACCTGCTCTATACGGCCTATGAAGCTATTCATCACTTCGAGTAGCTCTCGCTGTGAAGGCTCTCTGTCCGATACCTGCTCTATATCGCCTTCTGGGTCTCCTGTAGTACTCGTGGCACCGAGACATAGCGTCGCCTCATAGTGCTTGTCTTGCTTTACCAGGGTATCGATACCCTTCGTACCGTCGCCAGTCATTATAAGCAATAAGCCAGTAGCAAAAGGATCAAGTGTTCCAGCATGCCCTACTCGCAGCTGTCGCTTTGTCGGCTTGATTCCTCGTCGAGAATATTCAGCCCTGATCATACCCCTTAGCTTCGCGCAGACATCAAAGCTAGTCCAGCCAGTCGGCTTATCGATGAGAATGCAGTTTTTATCCATATTGCTAGTATAATACCCCCTAGATATGAAAAAAATTATCTTCGCTATATTTGCCCACCCCGATGATGAATCGTTTGGCTGCCCTGGAACAATAATGAGCGAGATAGACGCAGGGGCAGACGTACACCTCATCACCCTGACGGCGGGTGAAGCCGGCACAAACCCTGACAATCACCCCGACCTCGCCACTGTTCGCCTCGAAGAGTGGCGAGTAGCTGGCGACTTGATGAAGGTGACATCGCAGCACCACCTTGGCTTTTCTGACGGAAAAATCGGCAACATAGATATGATCAATGCGACAAGCAAGATACGGCATATCGTTGACGAAGTGATATCGCAGCACGAAGATGAACTGTCGATAGAATTCATGAGTTTTGAGCTTGGCGGCCTCACGGGCCATATAGATCATATCGCCGCGAGCAGAGCGACCGCACAGGTCTACTACTCACTCAAGAGCAAAGATCCTCGAGTCACAAAGCTGCGCCTGCGTTGCCTTCCCCTTGAACAGCAACCAGAGGTTGATACTGGCTGGATATTCATGGACAAAGGCTACGCCACGACAGAGATCGACGAGTCTATTGACGTGAGCAATTATCGTGAGCGAATCATAGCAGTGACGAAAGCACATCATACCCAACGAGGCGATGGCGAGATACATCTCGAGCGTATAGCAAAAAGCCCCCGACTGATCGAAGACTTTTTACTGCGTTAATATCTAGCGCTATTGCTGTCCAGGGATCTTGAATTGTCCTGGGCTTGGTGCTTCTGGCGCACTTGTTGGCATCGGTGGAGGTGCTGCTGGTGCTTGCTGCGTTGGATCTTGCTGTGGCTGCTGTGGAGCAACAGGCTGCTGAGCGTCTCCCGGCAACGGCGGTAGTGTCGAAAAGTCGGGGAGTGGAGGCAAGCTACTCGGCGTATCTTGTGGTGGAGCAACTGGCTCTGGAGAAGCGAGCTGTGGTGTTACGGGAGCAGCTGGCTGCTGGATCTCAACTGCAGGAGATGCACCGACAGCTGCTGTTGGCGAACCTGCTGGGTTAAATGTTGCAGCGTCTAGTACAGCATCAACCGCAGCACGAGCTTCGTCGG
>CALFQW010000024.1 GCA_937919305.1 uncultured Candidatus Saccharibacteria bacterium | reverse complement strand
AACTACTTCATCCGGATTTACTCCCTGCATTGGATCTTTACCAAATATCTTTTTGACTTGCTCAACGACTGCAGGCATGCGTGTCATGCCTCCGACAAGAACGATCTCGTTGATGTCGCTCGCGCTGAGCTTTGCATCTTTGAGTGCTTTCTCGACTGGATCTGCTAGTCGTTTGATGAGATCAGCCACTAGGTCCTCGAGCTTTGATCGAGTGAGTTTGTACTCAAAGTGTTTTGGACCATCAGCATCAGCGGTGAGGAATGGTAGATTCACTTCATATTCACTCGTAGTGGAGAGTTCTTTCTTTGCTTTTTCGGCTTCGTCTTTGAGGCGCTGTAGTGCTGCGTTATCTTTCTTGAGATCGATACCTTCCTGCTTCTTGAACTCTTCTAAGAAGTGGTCAACGATACGGTTATCGAAATCTTCACCTCCCAGGTGAGTGTCGCCGTTGGTGCTCTTCACCTCGAAGACACCGTCCCCGAGCTCTAGCACTGATACATCAAACGTACCACCACCGAGATCGAAAACAACGATCTTTTCTTCTTTACCTTTTTCGAGGCCGTATGCTAGAGCAGCAGCGGTCGGCTCGTTGATGATGCGCTTGACCTCTAGTCCAGCGATCTTACCTGCATCTTTTGTTGCTTGACGCTGTGCATCGTTGAAGTAAGCCGGTACCGTAATTACAGCCTCTGATACTTTCTCGCCCAAGAATGCCTCCGCATCAGACTTGATCTTCGATAAGATCATTGCGGACACTTCCTCTGGGGTGTATGACTTATCACCCATTTTGACTGCGACACCGTCACTCTTCTTTACGATCTCATACGGCATGATGTCGAGGTCTTTTTGAACTTCGGTATCAGAGAACTTTCGGCCGATCAGACGTTTAACACCATAGATGGTGTTCTTTGCGTTTGTTACTCGCTGGCGCTGTGCGACCTGACCGACAAGTCTTTCGTCTTTTTTGTTGATAGCAACGACACTTGGTGTGGTGCGGTTACCTTCGCTGTTTGCGATCACTTCTGGTTTACCTGCAACCATATAGGCTACTGCACTGTTTGTTGTACCGAGGTCAATTCCTATGATTTTACCCATTTTTTTCGCTCCTTATAACTAGTTGTTGACGATTTTCTGTTGGCACTCCTCGCTGTTTAGTGCCAAAACTACCCCTAATATACACAAATTAGCACTCTAGTGTCAAGAGTGCTAACTAGCCAAGCGTTCTTGTTTTTCTATGAATCCTCTGAGATAAAGTGACAGTCCTGGCACCATGGCACACGCAGAATGACCAAGTTGCGTACTCTCTACAACAGAGAGAAGCACGAATATTAAACTAAATATTGTCTCAGCTCTTAGGACTGTTTTTGGTTTAGTTGGATGTCTGCTTGTTCTTGAAGAGCCATGCTGCTACTGGCATAGAGACCAAAACTAACCCGATAAGCGATACAACCGATATCCACAGTGAGTCACCGAGCGGCGTGCCGATTAACAACGCGCGATACGTATCTACAATGTGTGTGATAGGCTGGTTTTCAGCAAAGCCACGTAACCATGAAGTCATCGTTTCCGGTCTGACGAAAGCGCTACTCGCAAACGTCAGAGGGAACACTATCACAAAAGTCATCCACTGCACGCCCTCGACACTCTTTGCGACAATACCGAGAATAGCCGCCAGCCATGAAAACGCCAGAGTGAGAAGTACTGTTAAGCCGATGAGGATTAACCAATCAAGAGCGTCTGCATTTGGTCGAAATCCTATAGCGAACCCTGCGACTATAAGAACCGTTGCAGATATCATGTTTCTAAAAACATCTGATACGACGTGTCCGTTAAGTATAGCGATGTTACTCATTGGCAAACTCTTGAATCGATCAACGATACCCTTTTTTAGGTCACTTGCGACTGCAAGAGCAGTAGCGGTCGAGCCAAATGCTAGTGTTTGCACTATCAACCCAGCCATTAAGAAGTTGGTATAGGTGTCGTCGCTACCGGTGCGGATTGCCCCACTATACACAGCACTAAACAACACTAAGAACATGATCGGCTGGAAAAACGCTCCCATGAGCTGATCCGTATGACGAAAGATGTGCGTGGAACTACGCTGGATCATGATCAGTGAGTCAAGAACCGCTAATTTTAGCTTATTTCCCTGGATGTAAGCGTACTTTTCAGACATTATCGTTGCTCCTTTCCTGTAAGTGACAGGAACACATCATCAAGTGTTGGTTTGCGTATCGCCATGGAATCTACTGGTAATTTTGCCTTCTCCAGTGCCTCAAGCGTCTGACGTACGTCCTTGTTGGTGTCTTTTATCTCGAGTACGATGTGCATAGCTTCTTCGTCACTGTCTGAGACTTTACGCCCTAGCTCTTTGAGGGCTTTATCGAAGTACTTTTTGTTAGCAAAACCTAACTCGAGTCGATCATCACCGATCTTTTTCTTCAGCTCTGGTGCTGTACCCTCAGCGATCACTTTACCGTGATCGATCACAACTACTCGATCAGCCAGTTGATCAGCCTCTTCAAGATACTGCGTAGTGAGCAATATTGTTGCACCATCTTTTTTGAGCTGCTGAATAATCTCCCACATCGCTATACGAGAGCGTGGATCAAGACCAGTAGTTGGCTCATCAAGAAATATGATCGGGGGAGTTGCAACGAGACTGACTGCTAAATCAAGACGACGGCGCATACCGCCCGAGTACGTCTTCGTTGATCTATCTGCAGCCTCCACGAGATCAAATTGCTCTAGTAGCTCTGTT
>CALFQW010000023.1 GCA_937919305.1 uncultured Candidatus Saccharibacteria bacterium | reverse complement strand
ATAAAATAAAGCCCCGTGAAAGCGGGGCTTTATTTTATGGCCTCTGCTAGGGCTCTAGCTATTTTTGTCCGGCGAAGTAGTCGATCTCTTTGATGATATCGAGTAGAGCTTGCGCTCGTTTGGCTTCATCTAGGATAGACTTTGCGGCTTCATGTGCCTGAGGAACAAGTGTTTTATCATCGGTTGAGCGTATGAGGAGCAGTAGGGTGTCGAACTTTTCGTCAGCCGGTAGATCGAGCTTGTCCACGAGTGGTCGCAGCTCTTCGAGAGCGACTTTTTTGATGTTATCGAGTCCGCTATCACCGCTAACAGGTGGTTGTGGAGATGCAGCTGGTGCAGGCGTAGGAGTATGAGCGGCTGCAGGTGACGGTGATGCCGTAGACTGTGGCGTAGTAGGTGCAGGAGCCGCGGGAGCTGGTGCTGTAGTCACAGATGCTGGCTGCGGCAGTGCAGACGGTACGTTGTCATTATCACTCTTCGGAGGATCAACGACATGATGAGCTACTGGATTGTTAGCGTGGTTATCGATATGCGGCTCTGTTGCCGACTTTGATTCCTCGGGACTCGGTGTAGCTGTAGCTGGCTTTGGCTTTGAATCATCTGCGATAGCAGGGTTAACGTTTAGCTGTGTTTGCGCTTGGGCATTCATACTCTCGAGCACTTTTGCGAGCTCTGCGTCGTCACCAACGATACCTGTCTTTGAACTATCCATTCCCACCTCTTTATAATGTATATGCTTGATTTACTCTCAACTGTACCATAGATGACGTGACGCTGAAAAGACACTATAGTAGTGCTTATGGATATACTCGATAACGCAAATGTCGTGCAACAACGCGACCCGCAAGACGCCCTCGGTGTCGCTCTTCACCAATGTGAATATTTTGATGTTACTTTTGACGCAACATTCGAACCGAAACAGGAGGTGCGCTCGATCGTATGGTCTGGCATGGGCGGCTCAGCGCTGCCAGCAGTTGTCGTCGACTCGTGGCCGGAACTGACGATACCATTCGAAATCATACGCAACTACGCTATACCGCCATATGTAGGACCAGATACGCTATTCATCGCATCTAGCTACTCTGGCAATACAGAAGAAACTCTCGAGGCTTTGACGGCGGCAGAGAAGGCAGGTGCGCAGATAGCTGTCATCGCAGCAGGCGGCAAGCTGGCGGAGCGAGCAAAGACAGCTGGTCATCCACTGTTTCATATACCGCCTGGCATACAACCGAGAATGGCGACATTCTACTTCGTGAGCGCCTTTCTCGCTATCGTGCGACCACTCGCAGATACCGTGCACGATGTGAGCGAACTATCTCACGTCGGTACGTGGCTAGAAAAACAGCTCGAGGAATTCACACAGACCATACCGACCAAGGATAACTACGCAAAACAAATAGCTGGCGTTTGAAACTAGGAGAAATCGAAACCACCGAAATGCTGGAGGTACAACTCGTAAATTCTGTGGCACCTTTTGTGCTTTGCAATCGTCTTTCAGAATTAATGAAGCAAGAGCCTACGGGTCAAAAGCATATTATTAATG
>CALFQW010000022.1 GCA_937919305.1 uncultured Candidatus Saccharibacteria bacterium | reverse complement strand
TAATATTGGCGATCGTTGCAGCACTCATAGCCCCGCTGGTCGCACTGCTAGTGCAGGCCGCAGTATCTCGCCAAAGAGAATATCTTGCAGATGCGAGCGGTGCGTTAACAACACGAGATCCCGAGGCACTTGCTTCGGCACTCGAAAAACTAGGGTCTAGCAATACTGCAATGAAACAACAAAATACCTCAACAGCACATTTATTCTTTGCGAACCCACTCAAGAAGTCTTCGTTCGTGAACGCATTTAGTACCCACCCACCTATTGAAAAACGGGTCGCACGCTTACGTGCAATGGGTGATAAGTTTTAAATAATCCAACTCTTACAGTAATGTCAAAGAATCAAGTCCAAAAATCAAAAAAGATATCTAAGACAAATAAGTCCGATGGAAAATTGCGTGCGCAGTTCAAAATATTTAAAAGATTAGGCATGTACAAGTCTTCTGGTGAGACGACGAAAAAACCAGCTAGTACGGTGCCCGGTGTTTTAGTTATGACAAAAGAAGTAGCTGGTGTTTTGTGGCTACACAGGTGGATATTGATCAAGTTTGTATTTGTAGCTTGGGTCGGCCTGCTATTACTCGTTGGTGCATCACAGCAAGAACAGTTCAAACTACTGCAGGCGAATATAGAAAATCTCACGGGGAGTATTGGTAGCGGCCTCGGCGCTTCGGCGACGAATGTCGGCTACACTATCGTCGCCATCACTGCAGGTGGACTGAATGGGGCTTTGAGCGAAGGGCAGCAGATCTATAGCAATCTAGCGTATTTGTTTATATGGCTGACCGCCATCTGGTTGCTCCGCTATCTCCTTGCGGGGCGTACCGTAAAATTGCGGGATGCTTTCTATAACGCCGGTGCTCCGTTGGTGAGCACTGTCATAGTTGTTTTAGTAGGCCTAGTGCAACTTATCCCAGCAATGATAGGCGCATTCATTATTGCTACTATCACGACAAGACAGTTTAGCTCGCAGTGGTATGAGGTTGGTGCGTTTGGCGTGCTCGCAGTAGTATTCATAATACTGTCACTATACTGGGTGGGCGCGACGATCATTGCCGCAATAACAGTAACGTTGCCGGGGACGTATCCAATAAGAGCCTATGCGCAAGCTAGGCGCCTGACCAGAGGAATCCGTGCGAAAATATTGATCCATGTCACGTGGCTACTGTCTCTTACTGGAATAGTTTTTATGGCAGTTTTGGCGCCGGTTATTTTGATGAGTGGTTACGTCAGGGTGACATGGCTGCCTCTTGTCGCTACCTATACACAACTAGTGGCGGTCATCGGAATCGTATTTGTCGCGACTTATATGTACTTGGTG
>CALFQW010000021.1 GCA_937919305.1 uncultured Candidatus Saccharibacteria bacterium | reverse complement strand
TTTGCTGAGAACCCAACAGCTTGGTGGATGACTAGATTATATAGTTGAGCACTAGACGGTTGGATTAGCCGCGCCTACCTCGCACCATGAGGCGACTGTAGTCATATATTATACCCAGAGCCCAACCGAGTGCGAAGGCAATTATAGATTCTGACTGGGATAGAGGATAGCCATAGTATCTAGCGACTAGATAGACGGCTAGGCTCAAAAAGGTCGCAGTAATAGCGCCAGCTAACAAGGCGTTAGGTCGCGCTATGGTCCCACCTATGGCGTCACTTGTTTTCTCTACGGCAGGGTTATGGATAACTTTGCTAAATGCTCGAGAGGGAGCAGATAGCTCGGATTGCACTTGATCCATAGTCTTCTTGTAAGAACTCTTCCGTTGTTTCTTCGTGGCGTGCGGCGTGGGTTGTGAGGCAGGCTCACTGCCTTTTTTTTCTTTACCGGCCTCTTTCGACATGATCGATTCAACGCTTTTTTCTGCCGACCTTATGCGCTCAGACTGACTTTCCTTGTTCTCGCTTGTCTTTTCTAACTGCTCATGCAGTTTTTTCAGTTGTTCGCCGGCTGCTTCACCTGCAACCTCAGCGCTACGCTCATTGCCACCTCTTTGTACTTCAGGATTGCTCATATAACTTCTAGATTGTTCCCATATTAAAGTCTTTTCTCACCAGTTTCACTTCTTTTCCTAGCTGACGTGAGCGTGCCCAGAAGTAAGTCACCATTGTACCGACGACCCCTGCGAACAGCATGTTCTCACCGGGCCCTGTCTTAGGGAGCTCGGTAACGCCCTCTTCAACACCCTTAGGTAGAGGACAATCTACTTTTGATTCGATGGTGTTGCCAAAGGTATTTGTTATAACACAGTTGAAAGAGTCCTCGTTGCTCACGCCGGTATTGATTGCGGGGATCGTGTCCAGTAGCTGTACGATGATTATCTTAGATTGCTTTTCACCAGGTCCAAGGTTTATAGCGTTCCAAGTGATCGTTTTTGTGCTTTCGTCAAAGCTTCCGCCACCATTATCGATGAGCGTGGCGTATTCGAGTACATCCGCCAACTCTTCTTTTATAACAACCTCTTCGCTAACCAAGCCTTTGTTTTCAACGGTCAGAGTGTAGCTAATTTTGTCGCTAGCTCTCGCTGTCGTACTCGTAGCATCTACGCTACCTTGCGTGAGATTTACTCCAGTCTTACTGCTCACAACCTCTGCGCTACATCGCTCATCCTTTATCCATATATCTGGATTCTCTGGACATGGCTGGCATTCAGGGCTAGCAGGGGGTAGAGCAGGGTTGTATGGGCAAACATCTTCTTTGACGATGTTAAAAGCAGCTACGCAGTTATCGTCGTTTGTGATCCGGCCCTCGGATGACTCAATAAAGAGCTGGACCGAGTAGTCGTTAGGGCTCAGCTCGAAGCTGTCTGTTGTCACCTCCAAGGCAGAGGAGTTGACCGTAACGCGCTTGACCTCGCTAGATCCTTGCCTCACGACAAATTCATAGCTTTTTATCTGCGCTCCGTTTTGCACAGCGGAGGAGCCCTTGAGGGTTACAATTGTGCGATTTACTATATTTGCTTCAACATTTGTGCAGATAGCGACAGGCCTAACCACTTCCGGTGGCTCAACGGTGAAGCTATCCCGGCACGCGCCAGACTTCTGATCACCTATCGAAGTTTTAACAACGAGTATGATCTTATATTTTCCTGGGTTATTCTGCGTGTATTCAAAGCTGTGACGTTGCTGAGCATTATCGAATCGCTTAGTTGCGATCGTTCTTCCTTTATCGTTTTGGATAGAGTAGACATAGCGCTTGATATCGACACCGTTACTAGCTTTCGACTTCCCAATAACTTTGAAGGTATTAGTACTTCCGACTCGGTTGATAACTAGTTCTTCACAGCTCGCTTTCGTGTTGATGTCAAATGTAGTCTTACAGTCGCCAGATTGCTTGAGGCCAAGGGAAGACCTAACCGCACCGACAACCCGGTATTTACCTGGATCTGCATTCTCATACTCCACGGAGCCAGTCAGCTGGTTTGTATCGATATTTCTAGTCACCGTTTTACCGCCGTGAGAGATTGTAACCTTATAGCCATTTATTTTGGCACCGTCCTTCTTAGAGGCCTT
>CALFQW010000020.1 GCA_937919305.1 uncultured Candidatus Saccharibacteria bacterium | reverse complement strand
GGCCGCCGCGCGCGCCGCGCGCAAGCGCGCGATGGCGTCCGTCAAGCCCGTGTCGCTGCCCTAATGTATAGAAGATAGCACCGTCGTGCCTCCCGATAGTTTTGCCAGTTTGTTTGTCAACGATATCTCCATAGTTTGTATCAACGTAACGTGACAGGAAGTCACGAATGCTGACTGATCCGACAAAGCATATGCCTTGACTATCTTTCTTAGATGCGGTGATGAGAGATCGTTCTTGTGCAAGTTTCCTCACCTGTACTTTTTTGTACTTTGCTAGCGGAAACAATACTTTTTCTAGTACTTCACCTTTTATGCGATACAAAAAATACGTCTGGTCTTTGTCAGTGTCTGTAGCCTGGAGCAATCGACTACCCTCCGCTCTAGCATAGTGTCCAGTTGCAATCAGATCAGCCCCATCAGCTCTTGCTGTGTCGTAGAACAGCTTGAACTTTACATCTTGGTTGCACATGATATCTGGGTTTGGCGTTCGACCAAGTTTGTATTCATCCACCATATAATCAACAACGTGCTGCTTGTATTCTTTTTGAAAATCATACACTTTGAAGCTTATGCCGAGGTGCACTGCGACTCGCTTTGCATCAGCGAGGTCATCCGCCCATGGGCAGCGCATCCCTGGCAGGTCCTCTGTCCAGTTCTTCATATAGACACCGGTGACCTCATAGCCTTGCTCAACCAGCAGTGCGGCGGTAAGCGAACTGTCAACGCCACCACTCATACCGACAAACACTTTTTTAGACACGAGATTCTGCACCTTGCTCTGCGTAAAATGCGATGATCTTCAGTAACTCGCCAACAGCAAGCCACCAGCCATTCTTTGTTGTCCACCAGAGATTACCCACCCACTGTTCGTCAGTTGCGACGGGGTGGTTGATGACCGTGACAGAAGGCCCGGCCGACGTACTGAACTCTAGTAGTGCTCGGCGCTGATGATACGCAGATGTCACGAGCATGATACGGTCCAATTCACGCTCGGCGATAAACTGACTCGTGTTGAGGGCATTTTCGGCCGTCGTTCTCGAAAACTCTTCAACGGCGATAGCAGACTCTGGGACACCATCTGCAACCGCTCTTCTCGCCATAGCCTCTGCATTAGATGGACCATCAGTATCTGCTGCAGCGCCCGAGAATATGATGCTCGGCGCCCAGCCTGCTTTATACATAGCGACAGCCTCGTCGGTTCGAGCATTCGTATCACCGCCGCTCACCGCTACGATAGCGTCGACCACCCTACAGTCACCAGAGCTCGTCGGTTGAGGGCACCTGGAGATGTCATCCGGCCCCAGATAGCGGGGGATCGCAACAACTAGTGTTAGTAATGTTGCAAATACAGCTAGCAGAAGAAAACGTATCATCGCCCTCGCTCCTGTAATAGAGCTTCGCTGATCAACTGAGCTGCTCGATCAACTTGTCCATTAGTCGTCTGTCGGCCGAGGCTGATACGTAAACTACTATCGGCGAGCTCGTCTGGCATTCCGACAGCGACAAGAGTGCGTGATCGGGTACCCTTGTTTGCCGCACACGCCGCTCCTGTAGCGACCAGTACGCTCAAGGCATCGAGTGCAAAAACAGCTCGCTCCGCATCAAGACCAGGGAGGCTGATATGTAGATGTGACGGAAGCTGCTTTTTGGCATGTCCGTTGATGATCAAATCTGGCACTGACTTCTCGAGCTGGGAGCGAAGGCTGTCCCTCAAGTCTCGCAACCGTTTTGATTCACTGTCTTGTTTCGCAATCACAAGCTCAAGTGCTTTTGCAAAGCCTATGATTCCTGGTACATTTTCTGTGCCTCCACGCAAACCTCTCTCCTGTCCACCGCCGACGAAGAGCGGGCTAAGTCGCACATGCGGCATGAGCGCAAGCAATCCAACCTGCTTTGGTCCATATACCTTACCCGCATTGAGCGTGAGCATATCAACTCCAAGCCGTGACATATGTAGCCCCATAAAGCCAGCGGCTTGCGATGCATCAGTATGAAAATATATAGGGCGCTCGATGCCTCTCGCCTTACGACTGACTCGAACTGACTCAACGAGCTGGCCAATCTTGCGCACTGGCTGCATCGTGCCGAGTTCGCCATCTGCACATGTTATGCTCACTAGCACAGTCTCATCCGTGATGCATTCTTCGAGCTCATCGAGATGAATGTAGCCCTTTTCGTTCACACCCACGACGGATGTATCAAAATGATCAGAAAAAGAGCGGACAGCTTCATGCTCTGTCGCCCCAATAACAACATGACCGCCGTCATTCGTAACCCCGTGAAATGCTAATGCAATGGACTCAGTGGCACCAGCTGTAAAAACTATGTCATCCCGCTTAACACCTATCAACTGTGCAATTCTCCGACGCGCATCATCTATATCTGTGCGAACATCACGAGCAGCTTGATAGGCAGCTGATGGATTGTGGAACTTTTCGCCATAGTACGGCTCCATAACAGCAAACACCCGCTCATCAAGCGGGGTGGCAGCGGCATAATCTAGGTAGATGGGAGCTTGCATAACTCCTATCTATTATAACGTATTTGTCGTTTTGTCGAGAGGGGCGCCGGTCATCGGGTCCCGTCGAT
>CALFQW010000019.1 GCA_937919305.1 uncultured Candidatus Saccharibacteria bacterium | reverse complement strand
TAGATATAGGAATTACCAATGTCTGTAATTTAGAATGTACTTTTTGTGCTAGAACTATTCTTGTTGATGAAGGAAAATTTCGTAATCCCGAGACTAATCGATGTAAGTCAATCACTCCAGCCGCTGCAACACTGGTACCGTGCAAACAAGGCCAAGAACGTAATCCCGAAACAAACCGTTGCAGAAACACAGTGTCAACAAATGCTTTGACGACGTGTAAAGCCGGTTTTGAGCGTAATCCACTAACAAACCGTTGTCGCAAGATTCCAGAGGGTTCGGTACTAGGGTCGGCTACCAGTGCGCTAGATTCTCCTCCAGGTAACTCAATAACGAGTATCGTACTCATTGCCACACTGGCTTCTGCAGTTAGCATGTATATGCTGTATGAATGGCGGGCGGAGTTGCTTCTCGCAGCACGTCGATTATTACCGACAAAGTAGACTATACTAGCTATACATGAGAATCATAGGTATCGACCCGGGCACAGGAATACTCGGTTTTGGCGTTATAGACGTCGTTCAGAATACTTATAAGTTAGTTGATGCAGGTGTTGTGAAGACGCCGGCTCATACGCCGCTCGATGAGCGGCTGGAGGATATATACGATAGCCTGTCGGAAGTTATCGCGGCGTCTCAGCCGCAGGTGATGTCGATAGAGAAGCTGTTCTTTGCAAGAAATGTCACAACTGCGATGAGTGTCGCACATGCCCGAGGGGTTGCGATGTTGTGCGGAAGGAAAGCGAGTTTACAGATAGCTGAGTATACTCCGCTGCAGATCAAGCAAACGATAACTGGGTACGGCCGGGCCGAAAAAAAGCAGATACAAGAGATGGTCCGAATACAGCTAGGGCTCAAGGTGGCGCCTAAGCCCGATGACTGCGCAGATGCACTGGCAGCCGCTATCACCCATGCAATGATGAGCAGGGTATAATAGTCTATATGATAGCTCACGTAAGCGGTACGGTCGCAGAGAAATTCGCTAGCAGTATTATCGTTGACGTCCAGGGCGTCGGCTACGAAGTCCAGGTCGCGGCTGGAGATTTTGAGGCAACCAGTATTGATACAGCAGCAAAGTTCTACACCTACCATCAGGTCCGAGAGCAGGCTGAGGACTTGTATGGCTTTAGCTCACTTGCGGCAAAAAAAATATTTGAATTGCTAATAACCGTACAAGGCATCGGCCCAAAGGCAGCGCTTGCGATACTGAGCATCGGTACAACTGAGCAGGTGAGAAGTGCGATAGCAAGTGGTGATGCGGTGTATATCACTCAGGCAAATGGTGTCGGCAAGAAGTCAGCAGAACGGGTGGTAGTAGATCTCAGTGATAAAGTTGGGTTGCCGACGCAGTATGCCGTTGCACAAACTGTTCAAGCTGAGCTCGATACGAGCGATGAAGCGCTCGAGGCTCTGATAGCTCTAGGTTATACTCTGTCTGATGCAACTAAAGCACTCGAGGGAGTTGATGTGAAGCTCAGTACAAGCCAAAGAGTTAAAGAGGCACTCAAAAAATAATGAAGGTATTTGTATCCGGTCAAGTAAAAGACTATGAGTATGTACGAGAAGTACAAAATCTACTAGAGGAGGCTGGTCATACTATTACGCATGATTGGACGCAAAGCGAAACCGGCTCAGGCTTCATGACTGCTGCAGATAAGCAGGAAAATCCAAATGAAGCATCACGTCGCGCAGTTGCTGATCTAGACGGGGTTATGGAGTGCGAAGCGTATATTATTTGCACTAGCAATGAAGTAGCTGGCAAAGGTATGTATGTGGAGCTAGGAGCGGCGCTTGCGATGGCAAAGTACGGTAATCTAGCACACATATATTTGATTGGTGACATGAACCATTCAACTATCTTCTATAGTCACCCGCTAATTCAACACGCCAGATCTTTAGAGGATCTATTGAAGCAACTTAGTACCGGTAAGACAAAACTTCAGGAAAAGTAGATATCATGGCTATAGAGAGAATTACAGATACAGC
>CALFQW010000018.1 GCA_937919305.1 uncultured Candidatus Saccharibacteria bacterium | reverse complement strand
TTTCAGGCAGGCATGCGGTTATTGTGGGCAGGAGCAATATTGTGGGGAAGCCTATGTTTGCCTTGTTGGCACAGAAATTTGAAATGGGAAATGCAACGGTTACCATCTGTCATACGGGAACAAAAGATATGTCAACTTATACAAAACAAGGAGATATCATTACAGGAGGAAACTACGTATCTGGTGCAAGTGCTTGCACGAGCTCTGCATCAATCATACGGGGACATGATCATTTGGACTCCATTGCGTCTACATTTGCAGGTATGCGTGCATCTCGTAGTGAGTACGGTCTACTGCCGAGCGGCCAGTTGTCAAACTTCGGCTCAGCCGGTGGCGCTGAGTACGCAAGAGGTTTATCGTTCAAGAACAGTACCTCACTAGGTAACCCCACAGGTCAATATGGATATTTCTACGGTAATATCGGTGGCGGTCCGGCAAACACAACCTGCTTTGACGACGTCTTCGGTTCATATCCGACTGCGCCGTTTACACCCGCACCATCGACATACACCGCCGCGAGCGCTTCGCCGGTAACGGCGTACACTCTCTCTGGAGGTACTTTGAACATTAACGGAAGCACGCTTGGAGATAATCAACGTCGAGTGTTGCGACTAAACGGCAACGGTACGGTAGTAGTATCTGGTGCGATAGCATATTCTGGTACAACGAGTGCCGATAGAATTCCGATGTTTGCACTTGTAGCGGATGGCCCTATAGATATACGATTTGCCGGGGGGGTGACTTCGACTGCAGGTATGTACGCCACAAGAGGCAATATACATACATGCCATGATTATTCGCCCGTGAATCTAACGGTAAACAATGGTATCTGCGGTAACAAGTTAACTATATTTGGTGCACTAATTGCGGGGAATTCCATCAAGCCATACCGTACATTTACTGATTACGCCACTCCTGCAGCCGACTCCGCTAGGGCTTCGGCGGCTGAAGTTGTCGACTTACGAGGTGATCTACTGATCGCTGATTATTACCGAGCCGTAACAACTACACAGCTCCGAACTATCGGCGAGAGAGAACTGCCGCCAAGACTGTAAATATTGGGGCTGTAGAAATAGAAAAGCTTATGTATAATAGAGCGTAATATGAGTTTGTTAAACAAGGTGGGCGATTGTTTTGCACTGGACATCGGTACTACTTCGGTACGCGTGGTGCAGCTGACCGGTTCAGAGGGTGCGTGGTCACTATCGCATTATGCGTTTTCACCTGTGGACGTACAGGTCGGAGCCTCCGATGCGTCGGAAGATCGACGTAAATTGCTCGACGTGATCACAAACGTGATCAATCATAGCGGTATTCGTACGAAAGACGTCATACTCGGTATACCATCCAGCCGCACATTTAGTACGGTTGTCGATCTGCCGAATATGCCAGCACACGAGCTAGCATCGACTATCAAGTATCAAGCTGATCAGTACATACCAACATGGAACGAAGAGACAAAACTCGACTGGGCACTCCTCGGTAAATCGCCGAAAGACGCAAATAAGAACGAAGTCCTAATAACCGCAGTATCAAACACGTTTATAGAGCCAAGGTTGGACATGGTTGAGTCGCTCGGCCTTAACGTTGTAGCTATGGAGCCCGATGCAATCGCCATGATGAGAAGCTTATCGATACCCGGATCTACAGAAGTTCAGCTCATTGTTGAGCTAGGCGACTTCAACGCGGATATCGTCATTATGCATGAGGGAACGCCACGCATCATACGCTCTATCAACGTCGGTGTGCAGACTCTTATCAAAAGTGTCGCGTCTAATCTCAATGTCGAAGTTGCCCAGGCGGCTCAGTTCATCGAGAAGTTTGGCATCCAGCCCGATAAGCTAGAGGGTCAGGTGCTCCGATCAGTACAGCCAACACTTGAACAGCTTTCTAGTGAGATTGATAAGTCTGTGAAGTTTTTTCAGGCACGCTATACAGATGCCAATATCCAGAAATTGATAGTATCAAATTACGCGTCCACAGTTCCCGGTATGAGTTCTTATATAGCTGAAAAGATGGGCATACAGGCAGTGCCCGGTAACCCATGGCAACGTATAAAGGTCGGCAAGAATGATCAGGCGCAACTCCAGCCGCTTGCTTCACAGTTCGCAGTTGCGATTGGCCTCGCAGAGAGAGGTGCGCTATGATAAAGCTTAACCTTCTCCCGGATGTGAAACTCAACTTCCAACGAGCGCGACGATTGCGAGCGCGTATTACGGGTGTTGCGATTGTCACGACTGCAGCTTCTGTTGGTGCGGTCGTTCTGATCGTTTCATATGTTTATGGTGTGCAGAAACTTCAGCTTGACGCGCTCAATAAAAACATCGCGTCGAATACTGCTAAGTTCAGCGCGATACCTGAGGTGAATAAATACTTGACACTGCAGAGACAACTCGAAAAGATAGATGCGCTTCATGAAGGTAAGAACGACTTCTCGCGTCTCTTAGATTTTCTGCCTGCGCTCAATCCAGCTCCACCAAATAGTGCACGCATCACCAACATTGAGCTACAGGCGGGCGATGAATCTATAGGTACATCTCCGATCCTGAAGCTTAAGGGCGAGGTCGCAGACTACACTGCACTGAATACTTTCGTCGATACGTTACGCAACGCACAGCTTTTGTATGGCGGTGAGACCGATAAGTTGTTTGACTCAGTCGAAGTTGTAACTAGTGCATTGGAAGATTCTCAACAAGGTGGCAAGGTTGTATCATTTGACATAACAACCTCGTACAATCCTCAGGCGTTCCTCTTCGCCAACAAAGACGTCAGGATCAACGTGCCAAATATCATAACTACACAGTCAACTCAGGCGGCTCCAAGTGTGTTTGGCGAGAGCACCGTTCGTGAAGGGGAGGAAAACTAACATGAGTAGCCGCGCACAACCGTCTATCAAGTCCGAAAAGCATGGATTGATATCAAAGAGCAATAAGGAGACGTTCATTTGGGTGGCAATCACCGGAGCCGTCGTCGCAGCTTCGCTCGTCATCCTCCAATTCCTAGTTAGAGAGGCAATCTTTAACAACAAGGTTCTTTCCGCGAAATCAGTTGCGAATGACACTTTGATACAGAATATCGAGACGGCAGAAACGCTCAAAGCAAATGTGAACGCATTGTTATCGAATGACGGACTCGCATCAGTTAAGCGGGATGACGCCAATAAGGATGCTTCAAATCTCAGCATTATACTGGATGCACTTCCCGTGAACGGAGATGCAACAGACTTCGCTGATTCTATGCAGAAAGTAGTCTTGCCGCCATCTCAAGTTACTATATCTCAGTTGTCTACATCTTCACTCAATAGTGCAGAGCTAGGGGCGGAACAGTCCGCAGAAGGTCTTGAGCAAGTGTCCGTCACTGATCCGTTAGAGGCGCCATTTCAGACATCAGTTTCTGGTAACTATGATCAGATCAAACAAGCCTTAGTTGATATGGCGAGAGTTATACGACCGATCAACCCCAAGAGGATTAGTATATTGGGTAGTGACTCGACGCTCATTGTAGAGGTTGATGGTGTGACATACTATATGCCCTCACGGACGCTATCGATTCAAAAGGAGACGTTAAAACAGTAATGAAAAAGAATGACATAGCCAGCCTTATCCTTATCGTCGCACTGTGTGGGGGCGCTTCCTATGCAGTAGGATATTCAGTGATGAGCAGTCTAAACAAAGAGCGTTCTGCGACCATAGAGACCGTAGAAGTGATTTCTGCGGACGTTACTAGTCCTAACGATAGAGTCTTCAACGCGAACGCTATCAACCCGTCAGTATCGATCAAGATCGGTGATACCGAAAACCAAACTCCATTCGGAAACTAGGAGCTCCCCATGGCTCTCCTAACAGAAAAAAACCAGCAAAAACTTGAAGCGACACTTGTTGATAGTGGGGTTTTATCCTCTGAAATCCTTGAGACTCATCGTGGTCTAGCTAAAAAACAAGGTAAAGCACTAGTCAGCGAGTTACTCGAGAGTAAAGTGATCAGTGATGAGCAGCTCACTGAAGCCATAGCTAAAGTGACCGGCGTACAGTATGTTAACTTGCTTGACGCTACCATTGCTCAAGTAGTTCTGGACCTACTTCCTAAGGAAGTAGCTGAGCGGTATATGGCGGTTCCTATAGGTGATGTGAAGGGTAAGTTGGCGGTTGCAATGTTGGATGCTAACAACCTTCAGGCTGTCGACTTCTTGGCTACGAAGATCGGTCGCCCGATGCGCGTCTATATGGCTTCAGAAGCAAGTATTCAGAGAATCCTTGACCAGTACCAGGATGATCTCAATAAAGGACTGAACGCAGCGGTTACCTCTGCCACTGCCGACAAGGCAGCCGAAGATGAAGAGGATAGCTCGAAGAAATCTAAATCAGACGCGCTTGTTATCAGGCAGGATTCACCAATATCTCGTGCACTTAGCAGCATACTCGAGTATGCATCACGATCTCGGGCATCTGATATACACATTGAGCCTACTGAGACAGAACTTCGTATCAGGTGTCGTATCGACGGCGTGCTTCGTGAGATCATGAAGCTGCCGAAGTCTATCGAGTCCGCCCTTATTTCTCGCATCAAGATATTGTCCAGTCTCAAGATCGATGAGCATCGAATACCTCAGGATGGTCAATTTACTGTCCGAGTTGGTGATAAGGACGTTGATCTGCGTATCGCCATCAGTCCAGTAGTATGGGGAGAGCAAGTCGTTATTCGTTTGCTCGATAAGTCTGGCAATAGCTTTCGACTAGAGGAGATGGGTTATGCCGGACGTGCGCTTAGGACGATAAGAAAAGGCGTCAAGAAGCCGAATGGTATGGTACTGACTTCTGGGCCAACCGGCTCCGGGAAGTCCACTAGTCTTTATGCGCTCGTCCAGGAGATAATGGATGATTCGATCAATATCGTGACTCTTGAAGATCCTGTTGAGTACAAGATGGCAGGGGTGAATCAGATACAGGTTAATTCAGAGGTAGGTTTAACATTCGCTTCTGGCTTACGCTCGATCCTGCGTCAGGATCCCAATGTCGTTCTAGTTGGTGAGATCCGAGATAAAGAGACGGCAAATCTTGCTGTCCAGGCTGCGCTGACTGGTCACTTAGTGTTTTCGACACTACACACAAACTCTGCAGCAGGTGTGCTCCCGCGCTTACTTGATATGGGGATTGAGCCGTTCCTCATTGCTTCGACTGTCAACACCATCATCGGACAGCGCCTCGTGAGACGGCTTGCGGATAATAAGGAGCTTTATACCACGGCGGAGATAGAAACAAAGAGCATTCATGAGACTCTCGGCACAGTATTGCCTGCATCACAGGACGTTATCGAGACTGTTTCAAGCGATTTCGGGTACAAAGACCTTCCCTTAGCTAACCAAACTGCTTATACTTTATGTAAAGGTGTTGATACAACTGATACGCCTGGTGGCTACAAGGGGCGAGTTGGATTATACGAAGTCATGGATGTGACCGAAGCCATTCAGACCTCGATCATACAGCGAGCGACCAGCGCAGAGATACAGCGCACGGCTATCGCAGAGGGTATGGTGACGATGCGTCAAGATGGCTACCTCAAGGCATTGGCCGGTATGACGACACTCGACGAAGTTAACAGAGTTGCCGCAAACATGGCATAAGAGAAAGGGTTGGGTATGAGCGCACAGACAGTCAGGATAGAGTCACTACTAGAAGAAGTCGTTAAAAAGAACGCGAGTGACTTACATTTGCAGGTAGGCCTTCCTCCTATGGTACGCGTTGATGGTGCGCTCGTTCCTTCTGCAGAGACGACAGTACTCACTGAAGAACTGGTGGAAAAGCTTGTTTTTGCTATTTTGGACAATGATCAGCAGCAAATACTCCTCAAAGACAAGGAGTTCGACTTCAGTTTTGCATTTGGCGAGCTTGGCCGATTTCGTGTCAATGCTTTTCATGAGAGAGGCAATATCGCTGCGGCACTGCGTCTGATCCCAAATGAGATAAAGACCATTTCTCAGCTCGATATGCCCGCAGTAATAGACTCATTTGCAGAATATCCGCGAGGCCTCGTTCTCGTGACTGGTCCAACTGGCTCAGGTAAGTCTACCACGCTCGCAGCGTTAGTAGACAAGATCAACAGCGAGAAGGCGCACCACATTATAACCATCGAAGACCCAGTTGAGTTCATGCACAGCTCTAAGAAGTCTGTCGTTGTACAGCGAGAGGTGCACTACGATACATACAGCTTCTCGGCCGCACTCCGCTCGAGCCTACGCCAAGACCCTGACGTTGTTCTCATCGGTGAGATGCGTGACCTTGAGACTATCTCTGCAGCGATCACCATCGCCGAGACAGGGCACTTAGTGTTTGCGACGCTCCACACCAACTCGGCTGCACAGTCTATCGATCGTATGATCGATGTTTTTCCACCGCATCAGCAGCCGCAAATACGCTCTCAATTGGCAAATATACTCATGGGCATATGCTCGCAGCGTCTCGTGCCGAAGATCGGTGGTGGACGTGCGGTGGCGGCAGAGATACTCGTCGCTAACCCCGCAGTACGCAATATTATTCGCGAGGGTAAGTCTCATCAACTCGATGCGGTTATTCAGACGGGAGCCGACCAGGGTATGCAGTCGATGGACAGGACTCTTGCGAGTCTGGTGCAGGGCGGCCAAGTGACGTACGAAGAGGCCAAGAACTTTGCAGTCGACCTGACTGAGTTCGAGAGGATGATGAGGGGGTAGGCTGATTACATGTTAACGTTTGAATATAAAGCTCGTGACCTCAAGTCAAACAAGATAGTTCACTCAACAGTGCGTGCAACTTCAGAGCGTGAGGCGGGTAAGCTCCTCATGGATCGTGATCTTGTACCCTTGAACATTGCAGCAGAGGGTAGCGGAAAAGGGCCGCTTGACTCTATCAAGAACAGGGTCTCTACAAAAGACCGCATTATATTCATTCGTCAGCTAGCGACACTTATAAACGCTGGTTTGCCGCTTTCGAAGAGTTTAGTGACAGCCCAGGATCAGACTCAGAGCAAGGCCCTTAAGGCGGTCGTCCAGGATGTAGTGGCTCGCGTAGAAGGCGGCGCGACACTCGCAGATGCTTTCTCTCACCATAAAGAGTTCGATGAGCTCTTCATTGCTCTCGTTGCTGCAGGTGAAGTATCGGGTACGCTCGATAAATCACTCGAACGCATAGCTGATCAGCAGGAAAAGGATGCCGAGATAGCGGGTAAGGTGAAGGGTGCGCTAGTGTATCCGATCATAGTACTAGTTGTTATCGTCGGTGTTGTCGTATTTATGTTGACAACAGTAGTGCCGCAAATCGACAATCTTTACAAGAGTTTAAACCAGACCCTACCCATACTTACATCTGCCTTGGTAGCCGTAGCCAGTTTTATACAGAATTTCTGGTATGCCATCATACTTGCGCTTGTGGTCGGTGGTTTTTATATCAAACGGTATCTAGCGACGGATGGCGGGCGAAGGAAGCTCGATGCAATCAAGCTAAACATCCCGCTCTTTGGCGTTATGTTTCGCAAGCTTTACATGGCGAGGTTTACTCGCACAGGGCAGACACTGCTAAATAGCGGTGTTCCTATGCTTGACATGCTCAAGATCGCTGCCAACTCTTCTGGTAACGTGCACGTAAAGAAGAGTATCCTCAACGCTTCTGAAAAAGTAAAGACTGGTAAGGGTCTCGCCGAATCACTACAGCGAGAAGACTATATATTACCGCTCGTACCGCAAATGATCAGTATTGGCGAAGAGTCAGGGACGACTGACCAGATGATGGGCAAAGCCGCAACTTTTTATGAAAACGAACTCGACAACGCTATCAAATCCATCGCAACCGCCATCGAGCCGCTCCTTATGGTAGTGCTCGCTGTTGTTGCTGGTGGAATGGTTGGGGCGATACTGTTGCCGATTTATCAGCTTGTTGGCAATAATTCGATATAAGATTTATTATCATAAAACGCTTGCGTTTGTTGCTGTCAGTATACTATCATAAGCAGTGTACGGCGCCTTAGTGCGCAAATAACATTATTCAAATATAGGGGGCATTACAGTAGTGGAGAAGAAACAACAACAAGGCTTTACGATCATCGAGGTGGTACTCGTACTCGCTATCGCTGGTTTGATATTTCTGATGGTCTTCCTGGCGTTACCTGCTCTTCAGCGAAGCCAGCGAGACAGTACCAGGAGGAGTTCGGTGAGCTATTTCGCATCTCAGGTAGCACAGTATCAGGCAAATAATCGCGGTGCGATACCTACTGCAGGTACTACATGCCCTGCCGCGGGGGGCACGGTCGTTTCCGACGTCATCTCCATTCCTCCCGGACGGTTCATCTACGCCAAGGACCTCGACGGCAACTCGGTCGGGTTCTTCGAAACGAAGGCGGGCTGACCGAGTTCGAGTCGCTGTTGCACGCCGATCGCGGAGAGAAACTCTGCGTCGTGGCTGACCACCACCAGCGCCCGCGCCGGGCGCGAGGACAGGTGGTCGGCCAACCACCCGATCACCTCGACGTCGAGATGGTTGGTGGGTTCGTCGAGCACCAGGACGTCGTGGCCGGCGAGCAGCACCTCGGCCAGCGCGACCCTGCGGCGTTCGCCGCCCGACAGCGCCGACACCTCGGCGTCCAGATCCACCCCGGACAGCAGGTTCTCGACGACGGCCCGGGTGGCGGGT
>CALFQW010000017.1 GCA_937919305.1 uncultured Candidatus Saccharibacteria bacterium | reverse complement strand
AATTAATTTAGAAAAAATTAAGTTAATCGTTAACAAATATCAGGCTTTGGAAAAAGAGCTTGCTTCAAGCAATAGCTTTTTCATCACTATTCTCTGACTCGTTACGGATGTTTACATATACAGTTACCGTGTTATCTGACACCTTGATAAGCCCCTGCGATACCGGGATCACTTGTGATTTAACTCCTGTGTCGATCTTTAACTCACATTTCGTTATCAGAGAGAAGAAGTTCGCGTGCCCAGCGAGTACATCAAAAGATCCTACTTTGTTTTTTGCGCTCACAGATACTGCTCTGTCATCAAACAGTACTTCTGAAGGCGAAAGTACACGCAGTTTGAAGGCTTGAGCGGCGAGAGTCTGTTTCATATTTGCAATATCTCTTCAACACCCTTGAGGGTTTGCTCTAGTGTGAAGTATTCACCTTTGGTGCCATTGAGCACTTCTGCAACATGAAACGATTGAGAGAAATAATCGATCAAGCGCAACGCCCTCTCATAGTCGCCACGTTCTGCGGGAGATAATTCACTCTTTCCAATAATCGCAATCACATTCTTGAGGGATTCGTACTTCTGGAGTACCGCCTGCGCCCTCTCAGCTAGCTTGTAATGTCTCTCGCCAACGATCTCTGGAGATAAAAGCGATGAAGTTGTTCGTATCAGATCAACTGCTGGACGTATACCAGACTCCGCAACTGACCGCGACAAGACTACAGTTGAGTCTAGCTGCTGAGCAATCTCCTGTACGGCAGGATCGCTCAGATCATCGGCAGGAATATACACCGCCTGTACCGATGTAACCGATCCGTGCTCACTAGATGTTAGTCGATCTTCGAGACGACGCAGATCCGAGAACATCGTAGCCTGATAACCACCCTCGCTCGGAAGCGCACCGACAGATGTTGCAAGCTCATTCGACGCCTGGATATGACGGTAGATATTGTCAACAAAAACAAGAACATCCCTCTTTTCGTCATCACGGAAATACTCTGCAACACGAGCTGCGGATATGCCGACAAGTGATCGCATGGCTGCCGTCTCATTCATCTGAGCCATGAAGACAACCGTTCTATCCATAACTCCCGTCTCGGTAAGTGTCTCATGCAGCTCTTGACCTTCACGTATACGCTCTCCGATACCGACGAACATAGCTAGCTTACTGTCATCCTTAGCAATATTATGAATGAGCTCAGATGTTAACACCGTCTTACCGACACCTGCTCCACCGATGATGCCTATCTTTCTACCTTTTACAAAGGGGGCGAAGAAATCGATGACCTTGATGCCTGTTTCCAGCATGTCGTTTTTTGCTGTCGCACCCTTAAATACCTGTTCGAAATCATATATTCCGCGTCTTTCACCTCGGATCGGCTCTCCTCCATCTATAGCGTTGCCGAATGCATTGAGTACGCGACCGAGCACTGGCTTACCTACCGGAACACTAACCGTCGTGCCGGTTGGCGTGACATCAGCACCATGCCGTACCGCTGTGCTGCCTGCGATATTGAGACAACGAACAGTGTGAGGACCAGGGTAGCCAATAACTTCTATATATGCACTTGGTTTACCGGGTGGCGCAGCAACTTGCAATAACTCCTTGAGTTCCGGCTTATCACCAGTGATCTCAACCAAGCATACAAGCCCTCTTATCGACGTTACGTGACCTATCACTGCTCCACTCATGCCGCTTTCCTCATCAATACTTTCATTGTTTCTTTTAGCCGCTCATCGCCCTCACTCCGCTTCGCCCTGTGGTACATCAGGTTGAAGTCTTTATGCATATCAAGGGCCCTGTGTTTCGCAGCATTCATGGCGTTAAATCGACTTGCATACTGCGCTAGCTTTGCCTCCATGAGCACCTGCGTCAACGCAACTTCCATCATCAGTACCTCGAGGTAGTCAGCTATCTCGCTAATACTAGGTTCAAATGTATAAGTCTTACTGCTCACGATATCTTCGCTATTTGCCGTATCTGCATCATTTTTTACCTCACTGCCCAGCTCGCGAATAGCTGATACGAGCTCGATGTTGGCAATTTTTTGCACTCGGAGTGATTCATATGTTTGATAGAAGACTGTTATCTTTTCGTATTTTCTCAACACATCCATGACGCCATCGACAGTAAAATCATCGTCCGTATCGGGCAACGGAAAAACACCGGCCATATCTCCGTGCATTGGCGCTAGAAGTGATTCGCCCTGGCTACCGATTGCTACGATATCGACCTTCTCGCCCACTTGACCGATAGCGTTGGATATCTCCGCAACGACCTGTTCTGTCACGCCACCACTGAGCTTTCCTTCGCTAGTAACGGCAACGAAAGCATGCGAGCGCTTTTTCTTTTTATTTCTTACGAGCTGCTCTTTCGGATCTATTCGCAACTGCTGATAGGTCCCCCATAGATCGGCGAAGAATTCTTTACTCGAAATAACCCTATCGCGTATCTTGGATATCTTCATACTTGCGATACTCTCGAAGACTTCTGTCAGATCCTGGACTGTAGCTATCTCGTCTAACTCGCTTTTGATGCTTATGGCTCGTCTCATATCACAACTCCAGTCTTCACTACCTCGAGGAGTTCTTTGATACTCTTTTCGAAATCTTCATCGCTATTGACTGCTTTTGCGGATTCCTCCGCTTCTTTCTTGAGTTGGGCAATATCAACTTTGTACTGGCCAGCACTCTCGACGACTATTCTGAGGATTAATTCTTGCTCAACAATTGTATGTAGCTCATTAGGAAGCTGGCGAAATGCCGATAATAATTGCGAGCCCTGTTCTAGTAAGCGTTTAGAATCAGCTGATAGGTCCGATCCAAAGTGAGAAAACTCTAGTGCCTGTCTGTAGCTCGTCAAGATCTTGAATATATCCGATGTAAGCTTTTGCTGACGCTTCGTCTGCGCCCTTCCACCTACGCGAGATACCGACAATCCCGTATTGAGCGCGGGGCGATTACCCTGCCTGAATGTCGTCAGATCAAATATCAGCTGTCCGTCAGTGATAGACATGATGCTCGTTGGCAGATTTGCCGTAATATCATCACCCGGCGTGACCACTACGGGGAATGCTGTCAGTGTCTTACCAGTAGTCTTGAGCTTTCCAGCACGCTCCAGCAGTGACGAGTGCGAGTAAAACATATCTCCAGGATACGACTCCCGACCAGGGTTTGCTTCAGCTAGTAAAGATATCTCACGATACACCTTGGCGTGCGCAGATAAGTCATCATAGACGATGACTACATCCTTTTGCTTCTCTTTCCACATATACTCTGCCATAGCACATCCTGCATATGGGGCTATGTATGATTGTGCGAGCGAGCGAAAAACATCCGCCACAACGACTATTGACTGCGCCATTGCACCGGTTTGCTCTAGAGTCGCAACGAGATGATCGACCTCCGCCCTACGCTTGCCTATCAATACATACACCATTACCGTATCTGTTTTTACCTGATTCGCTCCGACCTGTAGCAAAAAGCTCGTCTTACCTGATTTTGTATCTCCAAGTATTGCAATGCGCTGCCCGAGAACAACAGGAAATAGAGAGTCGACTATACTAACGCCACTATATAGCTGATCCTTAAGAGCTACCCTCTCCGATATGCCAGGAGCCTGGTCGAAAATAGGTCGAGTGTTTGTCAGGGTTATGTCACCCTTGCCATCGACAGGCTTACCGAATGGATCGACAACCCTACCAACCAACGCTTCCCCGGTCGGTATACTAAATACTTCATCTTTTAGTACCACTACGCTACCAACTGGCGTTTGTTCATTTTCACAATTGAGTACTACAGCCGTTCCCTCGTGGAGCTCACGCACTATGCCCCAGTCTCCATTCTGGAATAAGACAGTAGCGTTAACCGAACAACCAGACATTCCTTTTACCGTCACAAGATAACGATCTACCTTGATCACTTCACCCGAGGGATTACCTGCTCCGACGAGCTCACTAAATTCTTTATCAAACACCGGCAAACAACTCCACGAGCTTCGGCTTATTAGCCAACAAACGCCCCCTGAACGACATGTCATACTCCCTGGACCGCGTTCGAAGGATATAGCCGCCACCCAGATCACCTCGAACGACAAATCGACACATAGCATGCTCATGTATCTCACTTCGTAACCAGTTGACGATCCGATCCTTCACATCCTGTGTGGGATATGTCGCAACCAACATATGGAGTGTTGGCACAGATTCACGAATCTGAGCGATCTCGGATTTCAGAGCCTCAAGAGCTGCAGGGTCATCTACATTGATACCAGATAGCTTTGCGACTTCTAGTAGAACAGATGAGGCTTGAGTTACATTAGAAGCTACATTCGCTTGGCCGGTGACAGATTGCTGCAGGGCAACTTGCTGCTGGGCACTCAAGCGTCGTTCTATCTCCCAAGATAGCTCACCAAGTTGATCGCTCGACGATAGGCTTAGCGGTAGTTTTATCACGCCAGCACATCCTTTTTGATATCTTCTTTGTTTTCTTCTAGTGTGGCGAGGATGTACTCCATCTGTGCGCCTAGATCGACGTTCTTATCTAGCGAATCTA
>CALFQW010000016.1 GCA_937919305.1 uncultured Candidatus Saccharibacteria bacterium | reverse complement strand
GCGCTAGCTTGAGGGGCTAGTGAGCATTGCGCTCGTGGAGGTTCAAGTCCTCTTCACTGCACCAAGAAAATAGCTGATCGAAAGATCAGTTATTTTTTATGGAGTTTTGTATCTTTCGCCGATGCGTACTGTCCAGTTAAGAATGGAATGATACCTATCAACACTATCCACTATGGTTTCGTTTGGACTTATAGCTCGGGTTTGGTCATTTGTAACGTATTTGAGGCGCGGCTGATACAGCGCTATGGCAGGTACGTCAGCAACCCAACGTTTTACGAATGCACGATATTTTGTATCACGGAGATCATCCTCGGATCGTGCCCTTGCGCTCACTAACGCATCGTCAACCACTCCAGACTTGTAGTTCGACAGATTGAAACCGAGTGCGGATGCTTGCGAAGAATGCCAATACGCAAAAACGTCAGGATCTGCTCCGATAGCGAGCTCATATATCAAGACGTCATAATCACGAGCTTTGATCACATTTTGCTCAAATGCCGCCACCTCTACTCGCTGGATTCGCGCATCTACTCCGATAGCACGCCATTGTTTTGATAATTGCTGCGCAACCCTAGGAAACTCGCCGTCTTCCGGTACGATGAGGCGAAGCTCTAGCTTGACTCCATCTTTCTGTCGAACAGTCCCTTGTTCGATCTTCCAACCTGATTCGTCGAGTAGCTGCTTTGCCCTCTCCTCATCAAAGCTTGCTTGCACATCACCGGCATCACCTGAAAAATTGCTCGTCAACAACGGACCACTGAGCGGTGCTCCGTAACCAATCTGTTGACGCAAATCTCGTCTATCAGTAGCATACAGCAGCGCTTGCCTCACCTTGATATCTGAAAATACCGGAGAGTCATTGTTCAGAAACGCGTATACCCCATTCATGATGGGTGCATCATCGACGATAGAGGTTGGCTGTTGCTCGAGTATTGTTGTTGCATCTCGGCGCGTGAGATCATTTGCTGCGTTGATCTCTCTAGTGAGGAAGCCTTGTCTGAGAGCGGCACTATTTCGATATGTATGTATCTGAAATCGTTCGAGCTTTGCGCGTCCATCATGATAGTTATCATTGCGATCCAGCTGTAAGACCACCCTGTCAACTGCTGGATCTATGACTTGTATCGTGCGAAAAACGAAAGGCCCCGTACCAACGGGAGATCTGTTAAAGGAACTTTCTCGCAATCGGTTTGGTGCGACATCCTTCAAGACGTGTTCTGGCATGACGCCGAATGTCAGCGCATGCAAGAAAGGTGAGTACGGACTAGGCAATGTGAACGTCACTGCGTTATCAGAAATCCGTTCAACTTTAATATCCTGCCAAGTTCGATAGAGCGGTGAACGAGTTTGAGGATTCTTGATCAGATTGAGCGTGTAGACCACATCGTCCGCGGTGAGCTCTTCTCCGTCATGCCACCTTATGTCGTCCCTGAGGCGGAGGGTGTATGTTTTGCCGTCGTCGCTCACCGTCCACTCATCGGCGATATCGCCGACTAGATTATTCCGATCATCATAGCGTAAGAGGCCTGAGAAAATGAGCTTCACTGCAGAGCGCTCTGACTGCGTTGATGCATAAATAGGATTGATAGTATCGAGTCTGCCGATCACGCCTTCAGCATATGTCCCACCAGGCACTGGAGCGGCCTGTGAATACTTACTCTGCACCCAGTAAAGTTGCAAGCCAGCAGCGACCACAAGTAGGCTTGCCAGTATCACCCAGCCGAATGCATGTCGACGAACATCGCGAAGATTTTGCCACCGAGATATGATAAAGCGATGACCATGGCGGAGTGTTGCGCTCTCGATCTTTCGAGCACGTCGTCGAACGCTTTTGACACTCGGCCTTTTCAGCCGAGCAAACTTTTTCCAGTTTCCGCCATTATCGGGCACCATAAGGCACTACTCTCCTAAGCTCTAAGAAAAGACGTTAACTAACATGAGGTTAACGACGATAGACATGACGAACACAACCGCAAGAACGATGGTCGCTTCGTAAAGACTCTTGTCTATGCCGCGGCGCGTCGTGAACAGCTCACCGGACGCACCAAAACCTGCACCGAGACTTGCTCCACGAGCTTGCAGCAATATACAGAGAACCATAAGTATCGCTGATACAACCGTCGCTAGCTCTAGTATGTTCGAAATATTCATGCTGGCATTTCTCTCTTATTATTTAGCTCTAAAAAGCCACTGATTATATAGTTTATCAAACTTATGATGATACCCGTAATGATCGCCGAGAAAAAGCTGATATCCATACGAGGCACCAGGTTTAACGCGATATAGACCATGAGGCCGTTTACTATCAGCATGAAGAGCCCAAGAGTGACGAGTATGGCCGGCAGCGACAGTACGACGACTATCGGTCGAAGCAGTGAGTTCGCAAGTGACAAAGCAAGACCAGAGATCAAAAAGATTTCACCTAGTGTAATTAAAGTTTTAGGTAATAATTGTTTGGCTCCTATAGTTTTAAACAAAAGTATTCCAGAATTAGTTAAAGCAGCTAAAGAAAATGGTGTAGCTGTTTTAGCTATAAATAATTCTCATCATATGGCTGCTATGTGGCCTGAAA
>CALFQW010000015.1 GCA_937919305.1 uncultured Candidatus Saccharibacteria bacterium | reverse complement strand
TGATCAAATCAATCCTCCATCGACTTTTATATGCACGACATCCCTGGCGGTTGATCGGTTTTAGTGAACTCAGTGAGCTGTATACCAGCACGATGTTGCGTAGTATGGGCTTGAGCCTGATAGGGGTATTCGTCCCGATCTATCTATACAAGATTGGCTATGATTTACCGACGATACTGTTATTTATCGCAGGGCAGTTCGTAGCAAGGCTTATCTTTGACGTCGCTAGCGGCTATTTGGTTGCACGCTTTGGGCCGAAGCACACCATCTTACTTAGTAACGTTGTTCTCATCATGGCACTCGGGGTTCTACTTACCTTGCCTAGCTTCGGGTGGCCGCTTTGGCTTCTCGCCATACCATTCGGGGCAACACAAAGTTTGTTTTTCATTGCTTATCACGTTGATTTTTCAAAGATCATTCATCAAGACCACGGTGGCAAAGAGTTAGGGTTCATGACCATCGTCGAGCGTCTCGGGGCTGCACTTGGACCAGTTATCGGTGGACTTATTGCAACATTCATAGGGGCAGAATATACGTTTGCTTTCGCGATGCTGCTACTTGTCGGTGCGGTGATACCGCTGTTTTTGAGTGCAGAGCCGGTACGATCTCATCAGCGCATACATCTACGTGGCGTACCGTATCGGAAGTTGTGGCGAGACTGGTTGAGCCGATTTGTGAACGGCATGGACAACGTCGTATCACTCGCACTCTGGCCGTTATATGTCGGGGTTATTATCTTTACTGCAAATACATATGCAGGGATAGGTTTCGTGACGTCTTTAGGCGTGGTAGCGGCGATCTTGGCCGCAAGGTTTATCGGCCAGGTGGTTGATAAGAACAGGGGGCGTATGCTGCTGAACTGGTCGGTAGCTGCAAATTCAGTGGTGCATGCGACGCGGCCGTTTGTCGGCAGTATCGGCGGCGTAGCGCTCGTCAATACATCAAACGATGCTATAGCGACCGGCTACATGATGCCATATGCGAAAGGAATGTATGCCCGAGCTGATGAGCTACCAGGGTTGCGCATAGCGTATATAGTCGCGGCAGAGATAGCTATCGACTTAGGTAAGGTCATGATAGCGTTGATTGCCTGGCTACTCTGTTTTGTGATAGATCCGGTGCATGCGATAGTTGCGACTTTCATCATCGTAGCCTGCACAACTCCTTTGATGACGGTTCAGAACTTCCCTGCACTGAAGCGTCTATGGCCATAGCCAACCCTGCGATATACTAAAGCTATACTATGGTGGGAAAAATAAAGTCTTCAGATAATGTGCGTCGATGGCTCAAATATATGCGCCAGCTAAAAACATGGCAGCTCATCATAATCCTCTTGATAGGCGTAGTCGTCGCTGCGACTTTGTTGCGCCTGAACAGTCTCGGTATGGCCGAGAGAAGAACTGCTGTGATCCAGGCTGATGAGAAGGGCGACAAAGAAGAAATCAGGAAGACAATAGTCGACCTACAGCGCTACACATCACAGCATATGAACACCGCTATGTCTGGTGGGTTCTTTTTGACAAAAACCTACGAGCGAGATCGAGACGCGGCCTTGCAGGCCTCGACCTCAAGTCAGAACCCCAATAGTTCGGTCTATCAGCAAGCAAGTATAGATTGTCGCAGTCGCTTTCAGGGCGGGCGAGAGTCATTCCGAAATGATTATGTAACATGTGTGATAGAGAGAGTGAGTGCCCTCTCCCCCCAGGGCGAGCAAGCATCGCTAAATTTGCCTGATCCAGATGCGTATCGTGTGAGCTTTTCGTCACCCGTATGGACGCCGGATTTAGCGGGATTAGCAGTAGCATTTTGTGTATTGATAACAGGGGTCATCTTTGCTCGGCTACTACTGTTAGTAGTGCTGAGAGCGATGTTGCATCGGCGCTACAGGAGTACATAAATAGTTGACAGGGGTGATCGTTGGGCGTACTCTGGTTCTCGTAGCCAACAGTTAAAAGGAGGAGTTTTACTATGGCAGATGCAGCATACGCACACACGAATTCAAAAGGGGTAACATATTACCTACATAAAAAAGATGTCACACTACGTGGTGGCAAGAACCAGACTATTTACTTTTTCGCAAAAGCAGTCGGTGGTAAAGGTGAGCCAACAGATCTACCTGCAGGGTACGAAGTAACAGAGAACCCACGCAACGGCTTCCTTACTATTCGTAAGATTCGCTAGTTGATTGCAACCATAACCAGTTTGATGATACGATGAGTATCAAACAAACAGGTGCCAAAAATACACCCGCTTGACGTGCCGCCCGCCGCAAGCGGGTTTTTGGTTTTCAGAGCACGGTATATTGACAAAACATATATATTTTGCTATAATAAAAATATTATGAGTGAAGCATCTCAACCAGAGAAGGCTACTCCATCTCCATCAGAGGGCATAGACCCTAATGGTCGGCTGAGGTGCTTACCAGATGCGTCCGAAACTCTTTTTGCGAGTGACATCGACGTGCGACCGCTCAGTGCAGAACAGATAGCCGATGTTTTGCAGTATTTTCGCACTGGTGAGCCAGCTCGCTGGCGAGAAAAAGACGAACATGATGTACGAAAGAGGGTACCGGGTGCTCGCGTGAAGTCACCAGAATACTACGAGCAAAAAGCTGTAAACATCCCGATAGGTCAACTGTGCATCAGGGCTGCACGTATTGCTGAAGTACCATCACCCAAAGGACACCTTGTTCCGTATCTCAGCGCAGAGGAGAGGGACCGCTTCATCGAGGCGCCAAATAAGCCTACTATTCCTGCTCCATCTCATGCTGTGCCTGAACATCGCATTGCCCCAAAACCGACATGGGGTGTGAATGAAGACGGCCGTGACTGGGCTCAATTGGCAGCTGGTCCAGATAGTTAAATTTTACAGCTCATATCATCGGCGTATAATAATGAACACATACGAATCTAAGGAGGATATATGGCAGAAAAAGCAGAAAAAGAAGTAGTAGTAGAAAAGCAACCAACGAGCGCACCCGGGTCTATCGTTGCGCAGCGAGTGGTTTGGTATATTACCGGATTTATCGTAGTTATACTAGGGCTGCGTGTTCTATTACAGCTACTCGGTGCAAATCAAGGTAATCCTTTTGTTGATCTCGTGTACGGTGTTAGTGGATTCTTCGCAGCACCATTCTTTGGGATGTTCAGTTACGATCCTAGTTACGGTGTGAGTTATCTCGAAGTTGGTACCGTGGTCGCTATGCTAGTTTATGCTCTGGCGGGGTGGGGTATCGCAAAGCTCTTTACGCTTGGTTCCCGGCACGCCGAGGTCTAACCTCTACGAGTGCTCGCAACTTAAACACGCTTCCACTTATGATACTAGTGGAAGTGTGTTTTGTTCGTCGTTCGTGTCTGGTGGGGGTACTTGGGTTCGAACCAAGGACCAATCAGTTATGAGCCGACTGCTCTAACCACTGAGCTATACCCCCATGCCAGACAGGAGCGACCAACGTCAAGGATATAGTATAACAGATGAGGCTTTTGTTGAAATCATCAATATTCGCTATACTAAACCGGTATAAACATAACTACAAAATCAAAAACATGCAGCACTATATCAATCAGATACGCCAGCACGCAACGATCCAGAACGGTACGCTTCTTCTAGCGCTTATCATTGCTGCAGCTTGGATGTTTGGAACCATGGACACCCTTCAAAAGAACTTTGCTTATCAACGTGAAGTTGATACAAAACGTCAGGAGCTTGAGCTCGATAAGTTGCGTAACCAAAATCTCGAGTATCAGCAGCGCTACCTGCGAAGTGACGAATACCTTGAGCTCAGTGCTCGGGAATACTTAGGCAAGACAAGCCCCGGTGAAACACTGGTTGTACTGCCGGATTCTAGCAAAATCGTTGATGAGGTTGACGCACCTGCTCAACGTGCCGAAGTAAAACCGAGTAATTTTTCACAGTGGGTACGCTTCCTGTCTGGTCGTAACGACGGGTCTTGACCCTTCACCCCTGATAAGGTAGGATGATATCTGGCTCTCATAGCTACAATAACATATCGCGGGGTGGAGCAGTGGTCAGCTCGC
>CALFQW010000014.1 GCA_937919305.1 uncultured Candidatus Saccharibacteria bacterium | reverse complement strand
TGTATACCTCGCTCGGGCCACTACTGGTGATCGATGGCATTGGTGAGGCGCTGCGCCGCACGAAAGCTACCGTGATGTACGTTGCTAATCTGGTGACAAAACACGGCCAAACTGACGGCTTTACGGTCAGCGACCATGCGAGTGAAATTGAGCGCTTTGCCGGTGGAGAGGTGCTCGACTACGTACTCTACAACGACGAAGTGCCACCAGTAGAGATGCTTCGCCGTTACGAGGAAGAAAATGCCTACATGACGCAGATCGATGAGGCGGTCCTTGCGAGCCGTCACTATACAGCCATCGGCGCGTCTTTGTTGGGCGACATAGCACGATCGCACACCAGCGAGACATTTCCAGCCGTTCGGTCATTGATTCGACATGATGCCGAGAGGGTGGCTCGGTTGGTGATGGAAGTGTATGGGAAAACGGACGCCTTTTAGGGTATAGATCGCGTAGGTTATTAAGAGTCACCAGTCTTTGAAGTAAATTGTCGAGTCGATCCGCAAAAAGAGTACAGCCATCACGACAAAGCTGACGGCAAGAACTGCCATAATTTGAGTGGTGCCTTGTCCTAGTGCGCGACGATGGTAAATGGCAAAACCTCCCGTGATGACGGCTATGGCCGCCACCGGAAGGAGCGCGAGAGTATAGGTGTAAGTAAGCGAATTGTGCGTTTTTAAGGTTGCCTCTGTGATATGGAAAGCTTCGTATAGTGCAACGTATATTGCAAACAATACGAACGTTGTCGCTACTAGTAGTAGCAGCATGCGGGCGGACCTGGTTAATGGTGACGTGGGCTTTTTCATATATTTTGCTCCTACTGAAATATAAAACCAAACAGAAAATACGATAAATACAGAATAACACCGAAGGCTAGCGTGAGGGTGATGCCGTTAATGACCTGCACGAAGGGTGAGCCGGTTGGTTGCCCCGAGCTTCTTGCGATTAAAAACGAGAGATAGAAGCTCCCTCCCGCAATGGGCGCGATGGCGATCGAAAACAGTAAGTAAAATTCCGGGTCGGAAATGGTCACATGTGTATAGCCAAAGACGTTCGCAAGAGGACTAAATAACTGCAGACCTGACCATAGGAAGGTCCAGGCAAAGAGTGCTGTTATGACGAGCGCTTGCTGAGGCGCCGAACGAGCATGTTTGCCTGCAACCA
>CALFQW010000013.1 GCA_937919305.1 uncultured Candidatus Saccharibacteria bacterium | reverse complement strand
TACAAGTCTCCACCTTGACACTTTTGGTCGCAGCCCGTGCCTCTTAGACAGAGAGGCAGAAAGCCCTCTCGAAACTACAAGGAGGGTCATATGGACACCGACCAAGCAACACAAAATCGAGCAGCAGAAATAGCTGCGCTAAACGACAAGCACCGTCGTAGCATGACAGGTTGCACTGTCACTCGAGGAGTAGCTGGGCTTACGCCACTCATGAATGACATCTTTGTCCGAGTGCGAGACTTCAGCGAGTTTACTAAAGACAACGATCCGTACGGAGAGCATGACTTCGGTAGTTTTGAGATTCTGGGTAAAAAGATATTCTGGAAGATCGACTACTACGACGAAGAGTTGAAGGCGTGGTGCGATCCGCTGAGTGACGAGTGCCATCGAGTACTCACCATCATGTTAGCCGAGGAGTATTAGCTCCTCGGTTTTCGATTCGTCCTGAGCATGACGAGAAAAGGCTCAGAGGGGGTTAGTTTTCTACTAGGTCGGGACGGCGTTCAACCAGCCACTTGCCAATAATTGAATCGTTGATGACTTTATTGCAGTTTTCTTTAATGAAGGCTTCGTCCTTTTTGGCTTTCTTCGCCTCTTCAGTACATGAGCTCAAGTTCGATCGATATGTTGCGTAGAGGTTCTCGACATGAGCTTCTTCCTGGACTTTGAACTGTTCATATTGAATTGCCGCCATACCAATTACTCCAGCTGCGATGGTGAGCAGTAATAATGATGCTACAACCTTAAAGAAATTGTGGGAGCGTGGAGGATGAGCTGGTGCATGTATAACAGTCGGTGTGTGGTGTGGTGTTGCGCTACTGTGTTGTTTTGCTGCAATCGGTTGAGCGTTGGTTTGCGTAGCTGGTCGCTGTGGTCGTGAGTTTGAGTTTCTAATATCCATAATCGTATCCGCTTCCATATGTTGAATAAGAGTTGTAGCTAGGGCTTGAGTACGAATTATAGTTGTAGCTTGGAGTATATGAAGAACTGTAGTCGTTAGTGTAACTCGGGGTGTACGAAGAGCTATAGTCGTTGGTATAGCTTGGTGAGTACGAATTATAGTTGTAACTCGGAGTGTATGAAGAGCTGTAGTCATCATCGTCATCTAAGTATGATTTATAGCTTGAAGTGTATGGTTTGTACCCGTAGTCATAGTCATCATCGTCATCGAAAATAGATGAGCTATAGAGTGAAGAACCTGAACCATATTTACTTGAGTAGCTAGAGTATGAGGGGCTCCAAGAGTTGTTATAGTATGACGTGCTACCAATACCGTAGGATGAGCCGGACAGATTGTAGTTATCGCCGCTGAAGTTGTAGTAGTTCGTCTTGCCGATGTTATATGATGATCCACTGAAATCATCAAAATTATAGTAGCGTGTGTTGCCAATTTTGTAGCTAGAGCCAGACGAGTTACCTAGATTGTAGTATGTGGTGTTGCCGATGTCGTATGATGATCCACTGACGTCACCAGAGTAGTACGTTGTATTGCCAATCTTGTTGCTGGTCCACGAGTCATTACCTGAATTGTAGTATGTGGTGTTTCCAATCTTCTGAGAAGATCCTGAGTCGCTACTGTTCCAGTTGTAGTACGTAGAGGTCGCGCTCGCGTCCGCAGTACTCAGTAAACTGACGAATACTGCCAAAACTAAACTTACCAACGCGCTTTTCATATATTGTTATTTTAACACAAGTATTTAATACCCTAAGTCTTTGGGGGTTTTGTCGCCTATGAATGTCCAGATAGATCCGGTGTACGGTTTCTGGGTCAGGGCTTTTATGGTTGTGGCACCGATTTGTAGCTCGTCCGTGGTGATGCCAGCACTGTCGAGCACGCTTGCTGCATAGGTAAGGAATTGTTCCTCGTGGGCGTTTGATTTGAAGACGTACAGTAGCGTGGGGTATGTACCAGACGGCCAGCCTTCCTCTTCGCTGTGCTCAACATACTCAGCCAGCCGTTTTCTGGTAAGAAACGGTTGGACATCATGCGCCAGCGTGATGAAGTATTCTTGGGTGTCATCGGTCTTGCGAAGGTACAGGTCGGGTGCGTGTTCCGGGAAGTCATCGAAACTCGTTAGCTCACTTCTGGTGAACATGTAATAGGCGGTGTCGTAGGTAGCTTGCAAGGCATTGTAGGTGGCGAGGACATCGAGGTAGTGTTGCTGGGTTTCTTCTGTGAGCGCTTTATTCTTGTAATAGGAATGGAGGACAGCGTTGTCTATATCCGGCATATCTTTTAGGAGCGCGATGCCTTTTTTATCTAAGAAGTAGAGAGCGGGTTTTCTGTCTATCTTGTATGACAAGTCATACTTCCAGCTGATGTATTGTTGCTCAAGTAATACTTTTAGGTTGCGTATGACCGAGTTGGATTTTAGGCCGAGGTATTCTGTTAGTAATGGAG
>CALFQW010000012.1 GCA_937919305.1 uncultured Candidatus Saccharibacteria bacterium | reverse complement strand
CCTCACGATCGCAGCGCACCATTACGGCCGCAAAGCCAAGCCAGAGATACGCCTCGCACGGTGGCTTGTCGTGCTTGCAGCTATTGGTATCACTGCCTCGTTTATTCTGTCTATCGAGAAGATCGAGCTACTGACCGAGCCAAGCCGCGTGGCAAGCTGTAGCCTCAGCCCTGTGGTAGCCTGCTCGCCAGTGATCGCCAGCTGGCAGGCCAGTGCGTTCGGACTACCTAACTCTTTCATTGGTATATTTGCATACACGGCAGTCTTTACGGCAGCGATGACGATTGCCGCAGGCGCGATCAAGCTTACGCGAGCATGGTGGCGGACACTGCTGGCTGGCGTACTGTTTGGCACGGGCTTTGCCTCATGGCTGTTCTATCAGGGTGTATTTGATATCGGCAAGCTCTGTCTGTACTGCATGTTGGTCTGGCTGGTTACGTTCGCTATGCTGTGGCTCACAACTGCGTATTGTATAGAGAAAAAGCATATCAATCTGGGCGCAAAACTCAACAAGCTACTAAGCCACAAGGCTGAACTCATCGCCGTCACCTATGTCATCATCTTCTTTTTGCTGTTCCAGCGCTGGGCTGATTACTGGCTGAGCCTCATCTAGTGGTATAATAGACATTGTTATGTTTAGCGTAAGAATGGGTACTCACTGATTTTGAGTGGGCTACGACTAAGTCATCGGTTAAATAAGCTATCGACTCGTGGCTTTCTTATTCTTCTTGCCGTACTCACAGTGATAGTCTGCACCTTTGGCGGACTATTTTCACACCACAGTACCTATACCTCGCCAAACGTGTCATGCGCCAGCTCATGTCAGCCACATTCCCAGGCTGAGCTGCCACTTCATCAAAAGACAGTCAGAAAGCTTGAACGAGAACCTGCCCCACCACCACAGACGTGGGTGGCTATCGTCGGCTCTCTGGCTGTTCTTTATGTGGCAAGGTCGGGTCGCGACCGCAATCACATCTATAAGAACAGACTCTATTTAACGACGTCCGTCATGAGGTTTTGAGCCGAGTATCTTTTTGTTAGTACGAAATAAC
>CALFQW010000011.1 GCA_937919305.1 uncultured Candidatus Saccharibacteria bacterium | reverse complement strand
CTATCTTTGTACCAGCCAGTGTCAAATATGTTCTCAGGCGTGCCTATCTCGTTGTTTGCTTTCGCAGACAGAGAGAAGACTCTTGCGTCTACATCCGCACTCGATATTTGCAAGTAACGAGGGTTAGTTGCGTTGACTGCATGTTCTTCATAGTCACCTGCTGTCGGTTTTTCTTCCGAAAGAACAGGTACTGATGACGGCTTACTATTTGTTGTAGTCGCCGATTTGCTCGATGAAGCATCGGTAATCGCGCCTCCGCCTATCACTCCGTATGTACTCACGCCTACGCCTATCATGAATATAAAACTAGCTGCCGTATAAAGTGTTTTGTTCGAGCCAAATGCACTACCAACCCTATGCTTGAAAATTGCCGATCCGTGTTTAATCTTTCGTTTCGCTGAGACTTGATGACCGTTCATGTGGGGTCTTTCGATCGATGGGGCGTGCTGTGGAGTCTTTGCTTCGTCTTTAGGCTCAAGCTTTTCGGTATCTTCTGTAACTATCTTTGGCGAGCTGGCAATGCTTTGTTGAGCTTCATCTTTTGGTAATTTAGCTTGTTCCGACTGGTCAGTAGAAACAGCCGCCGCTGGTTTCGGCGCTGGAACCATATCGAATGATTGTACTGTTGATGGCTTGGAGGGTATTTCGTTAGAAGTAGGAACTTTGTGTGTCGCAACTTGACTATCTAGGTATTTGAGCAGGTCTCTTGCCGTGGCTTGCTGATTATTCAAGTCTGGCTCACTAGTTACTTCTGGGTGCACAGGTGATTGTGATTCGGAAGTTTCAGTTTTGATATCAAGAGCCGTATACGCTGTTTGAGCTACACTCTCTTCGACAGGTGAGGAAGGGGGCGGCTGCACTGCAGGTGTCACAGGTGCAACACTCGAACGGTCAGGTGTTATAAGCGTGGGTGCACCCCTATACTCCACTTGACGATCTGAGCGATCGTACCGATCAGCATATTTTGCCGGCTCTCTCATTTTTTCCTCTTGTTACTTCGGTTTTTGTCTTTCTAGCCTATATAAACCTTATAGCACAAGCTTTTTGATGAGTCAACCAACACTACTTTCGGGGTTGAGTGATACGGGGTTGAGCACCGTATTCCGGAGTAATGAGCTCATCATTTTCATTGGATAGCAGTCTTCGTAATCCCAGCTCCACCCATTGAGTACCGCTCGATCCAACGATCGGTATATCAAGTGTATGAGCTATCGTATTCGCGACACTGCATCCTATCCTGAGTCCCGTAAAACTGCCGGGACCTTTCAAGATAAAAATCCCGTGTATATCCTGAAATGATGCTTTGTGTTTGATTAACAGCGATTCTGCTTTTGACAGGAGGTCTCTTGCGAGGGATCTGTCCGCATCCCATCTTAATGATTCTATGACTTGGTCATCTTCACAGTAGACGAGCTCAGCTAGTACGGTATCAGTCTTGAAACCTAGGGATCTTTTCATCTTGAGGAGCCCTCTATTGCATCCTGTACATATCGCTGAGCACCAGATGTTTCTATGGATATATTCCTCTGATCTGCAGTTTCACCGTACGCGAAACTAATCCTTATTGTGCTATCAGGCAATACACGTCTTATTGAATCTGCCCATTCGATACATACTACAGCCTTGTTGTCTCGTGTAATCTCATCAATCTCGTGCACCATAATCCCAGGATCAGGAAGGCGATAAAAATCATAATGATGTAATGTTCGCTGGTCCGGGGTACCGTAAACCCTACTAATAGTAAAACTAGGGCTTGATATATCTTCTGCGACTCCCAACCCAGCACCGAGACCTTTCATGAAGGTAGTTTTACCCACACCGACATCGCCAATAAGTTCGATTACTTCACCGCCACGAAGTGAGAGGCCGATGTTTTTACCGATTTCTTTCATCATTTTCTCTGACGATACGTTCATAGACTATCGGATATTGTACTCGGTTTTTGGTGCAAGAAAAGCATAAGTATTTACTGTATACTGTGAAGTAATCATGTTGATTTCTGACAACACAATAGAAAAGCTACTCATCGAGAATAAAAAAATAACCGATGATCAGCTAAAAAAGCTGAAGGCTGAGCAAGCAAAGAACCACCGTCCATTACAGGCAACAGCTATTTCGAATGAAATAATATCCGATCACGAACTGACGCAATTATATGCAAAGTATGCCGGTATCGAGTTCATTGAGCTGAACCCGAAAGACATCCCGAAAGACATCCTCTCAACAATGCCTGAGAGAATGTCCAGGCAATACAATGCTGCTGTTTTCAAAGTCGAGAAAAGCGTCAAGCATATTGCGATGGAAGACCCCGATGATGTTCAAGCACTCGACTTCATACAGAAAAAGATAGGTGGCAACCTCAAGCTCTACATTGCAACTAAAGAAAATATACTTCAAGTGCTCGAAAATTTCCGCGATGGAGTGGAAGATGAGCTCGATGAAGTTATAGCCATACAGGAAGAAAATACCGAGAAACAGCAGGCCGTAAAAGAAGAAGACATCGCCGAAGATTCTCCAGTCGCTCAGACCGTAAACCTCATACTAGAGTACGCGATAAGATCTAGCGCTAGCGATATACATATCGAACCCCGAGAAGACTATCTGCAGGTCCGCTATCGCGTAGACGGTGTACTAAAAGAGGCGAACAAACTACCAAAGACTGTGATGAACGCGCTCGTAAGCCGAATAAAAATTCTCTCGAACCTCAAAATAGACGAGCGAAGAGTGCCCCAGGACGGAAGGTTCAAGGTAACCGTAGCAAGCAAAAGATACGCACTACGAGTCTCAACCCTCCCTATCGCAGAAGGCGAAAAAGTTGTCATGCGTATCTTGGATGAGAGCAACAAAGCACTCACTCTAGAACAGCTCGGCTATTGGGGCTACTCGTTAAAGGCTGTAAATGAAGCAATAGTGCAGCCACATGGGATGATACTTGTCACGGGGCCAACTGGGTCCGGTAAGTCTACGAGTCTTTTTAGTGCACTCACTATCCTCAACAAGCCCGACGTGAACATATCAACCGTCGAAGACCCTGTAGAGTACAAGATAACAGGTGCAAACCAAACCCAGGTTAATCCTGTTGCAGGCATGACATTTGTCGCAGGATTGCGGGCGCTACTTCGACAAGACCCAAATATCATCATGGTTGGTGAGATTCGTGATGGCGAAACGGCCAACCTCGGCGTGCAAGCAGCACTGACAGGTCACTTAGTGTTCTCAACACTACACACAAATAACGCCGCAACCTGCCTGCCTCGTCTGCTTGATATGGGTATTGAACCATTCTTGATAGCGAGCACAGTTCGAGTAGTTATCGGCCAGCGATTAGTGAGAAGACTTTGTTCAAACTGCAAACAGTCGTACACGCCGACGAAAGAAGAGCTCGCGCGTATCGGAACTGCTTTCGGCATAGGTAGCAGTACCCCAATGAGTAAAGTCTGCGAATTAGAATCTATCGCAACAAAAGATGGAATCGGTAGCGATATCGGTGACAAACTATCAAGCAGTAAAACTGCTATCACGCGACTATACCGGCCAAATGATGAAGGATGCAATGAATGCTCTCATATAGGATTTAAGGGCAGAATGGGGATATACGAAACCTTAACAAACACGACTGAAATACAGAAGCTGATTGTTGCAAATGCTACAAGTAATCAGATTCAAACGCAGTCGATCAAAGAAGGTATGATGACTATGCAAACTGACGGTCTCATCAAAGCATTGAGAGGTCAGACCTCTATAGAAGAAATTCTCAGGGTAACTCGTGAATAATCAACATGACAAATTTCATTTATCAAGCAACTAATTCATCAGGCAAGAAAGTCAAGGGTAAGATTACTGCCCCAGATAGAAACCTTGCAACGAGTAAATTAAAGGAGCAAGGCCTGACCGTCGGAACTCTCGCGGTAGAGACATCGGTAAAAAAAGGAGGTCTGAGCTTTTTCAAGGCGAGTATCAAGACCACTGACCTCGTTCTTTTTACACGTCAGCTTAGCACCATGGTCAGCGCCGGTGTGCCCCTGCTCCGTGCACTAACGACCATGCATAGCCAGGTTGAGAATCCGACTTTGAAAGAAGTAATCGGCGATATGCTCAAAGATGTTCAAAGCGGTACTTCTCTAGCTGACGCCATGGAAAAGCACCCAAATGCGTTTAGTGACGTCTTCGTAAACATGGTGCGCGCAGGTGAATCGGCAGGAATCGTTGATGACATTCTGAAGCGGCTCGCTGCACAGGTTGAAAAGAACGCCAGTATGAAAAAGAAGATAAAAAGCGCTTCAACTTATCCTATCGTCCTCCTGGTCCTAACTGTTGGCGCATTCATGGGGCTGATGTTATTTATCATTCCCCGCATCGCTGTCATCCTAAAGGACCTGGGTGGACCAGATGCAGAACTACCTCTCATCACGCAGGTGATGATAGACATTAGTAGTTTCATGACAAACTTTTGGTACATCATCATAGGTGGCACTTTTCTGACAATATTCTTGCTCCGCAGATATGTTAAAACACCGGCTGGTCGATATCAAATGCACAGTTTCGTCCTCAAAGTCCCTATCCTGAAAAGTATCGTAGCAAAAGTAGCTGTGGCACGATTCACCAGAACCTTCGCCGCTCTCATTGGCGCCGGAGTTAGTGTTGTTGAAGCCCTTAAGATTACCGGGCGTGCGGTAGGAAATGACGTTTACCAACGCTCAATAGATCAAGCGGCAAATGGTGTCATAAACGGCCAGCAACTATCGCAGGCGCTAGAAGGCAACAAGCTTTTTCCCGGAATTGTTGCTCAAATGCTAGCAGTTGGCGAAGAGACAGGTCAAACTGCAGATGTCTTAGTCAAAGTAGCCGACTTCTACGACGAAGAGGTCGACGCTGTCATCGATAGTCTTAGCTCAATACTTGAGCCTGTTATGATCGTTATCATGGGCGGCATGGTAGGTCTTGTTGCGGCCAGCGTCATGGGACCGATAGCTAGCCTCAGCCAAAACGTTGGTTAACTAGTTGACGTAATACAGCTTATGGCTATAATTATGCCTAGATATCTCAGCAAATCTGAGTGTCAATAAAAACATAACTAACTTACTTAAGGAGGGTGGGCAATGGTCTCACTTAAGCAAAGACAGTCGGGTTTCACTATCGTTGAACTCTTGATTGTGATCGTTATCATAGGTATCTTGGCGACTCTCGTCATTGTTACTTTCTCAGGAGTCCAGCAAAAAGCACGTGACTCTGAGCGCAAAACTGATATCAACGGTATCGCAAGTCAAATGGAAGCATTCTATGCACAAGAGGGTTACTACCCTGCTGCTGCACAGGTCAACGACAGCGCATGGCGCGGTGCTTCTGGCACAGAGGGTGAGGACTTCAAGCTAGATAGCAAAGCTCTTGCTGACCCATCAAACAAGGATACTGAAGCTCTAACTGCTGGCGCAGCACCAGCTACAGCTCCTGCTACAAAGGCCTACTACCTGCAGACGCTTGCAGACGGAGGCGGTGCTTGTACTACAGCAGCCAAGGACTGTAAGTCATTCGTACTCACCTCATTCCTAGAGAACACGTCTGACGGTGACACATACACTCGCGAATCAAACTAATTCGATAGAGTGATGTCCTTAAATGAGCCCTTTCATAGGGCTCATTTGTTATACTATTCATAAGCATTATGAAACAGAAACAAGAAGACGGCTTTACTATAGTTGAGTTACTCATAACTATCGTTTTCTTAGGAATAGTTGCGCTAGCAATATCGCAACTATTTATCAGTATCGGCGCCATTCAGGCTAAAACTCAGCGACTTGATAGTGCTACACACGCGGCAAAAACACAAATAGAATCTCTTCGAAACAATAACTATAGCTCTTTGACCAATGGCTCTACTCTAGACTTCAGCTCAGAGCTGCCGGATAATCTACCAAACGGGCAAGGTACCGTACAAGTCAGTGAGCCAACTCCAGGCCTGAAGCGGGTAGATGTAACGGTAACCTACCTTGACGGTTCCCAAAACAGAGACGTAGCACTAAGCTCACTTGTTGGGATAATAGGAATCTCACAATGATAGGAGCTAGCGATACCAGGCAGCTCGGCATGACGCTCCCTGAGCTTATCGTGGCAATATCTGTTACCGTTGTCATATCGACTGTTATCGTGAATTTTATGATAGACAACATCAGGACCAGTAGCGCCCAGTCGGCCAGGCAATCCTTGCTTGGCAGTGCTCGCATAACGCTCGACAAAGTAACCAATGATATCCGCCATTCTGCTGCTGCTGACGACAACAACCGCTGGAATGACCCTCACTCGCCAGGTGCGCCCGGCAATCAGCTGAGCTGGCAATCAAATGCAAATACTCTAGTGCTCGCAACTGCAGCAAAGAACACTAGCGGCGATATCATATTTGACGATCCATCAAACTATATCACCGCAAAAAATAACTACGTATACTTTGTCCAAAATGGCATATTATACAAAAGAATCATTGCATCACCTGTCGCAAACAACGCTGCAAAAACAACATGCCCAGAAGCTAGTTCGAGCCCAAGCTGCCCTAAAGATACGGTGGTGGTGAGAGATGTAAAATCATTTAGTGTTGCGTACATCAATGCCGATAACACCTCCGTAACACCTAGCAGTGCTCGGGCAGTAGAGCTCACTCTCACCCTTGAGGACAAGGTGTTTGGGGAATCCGTCAACGCTAGTTATAAAACAAGGATGGTCTTCAGAAATGGTTAAGGAACTGGAAAGAATGAAGAATGATCAGCAAGGTGTCATACTGGCAGCCATACTTATCATTTCCAGTGCATTGATACTTGTTGGTATCGCCCTCACTTCAGCATCATCTAGCCAATATCGCATCGCGAACATTAATACGTTCGGTCAAAACGCGATGCTCGCTGCCGAGGCAGGAATCGAGCAATCGATAAACAGTCTAAATCAGAATGACTCATTCGGCGGATATCCAACTCAGCAAACATTCTTTGATAACGACACGCAGGGCATCGGAAGATTCCAAACGACCATATCGCCCAATCCTGCCGACACGAACGGAAAGATCATCAACTCAACTGGTTATGTCTACAGAAAATCAGCGCCAAGTGATGTTGTGAGTAAACGAAGCATACGCGTCACCGTGGTAGGTACTGCTTCATCTGGATACTCTGTAAACTCTGGGCCTGGTGGACTCATCATGAACGGATCGGCGACAATCACCAACTCATCGGTATACGTGAATGGTTATATCAAAATGGAAGGCTCATCACGGATTGGAAGTGATAGTGCACCGGCTACAGTCCACGTAGCAAATAATAACTGTCCTACGGGCAACAATCCGGGTCCTACGTACCCAACGACGTGTACGGGCATTCAGCCAATACAAATCAGAGATTGGTCATCAGTGGCGATCATTGGAACAACCTGCGCTACAGGACAAACTCAAAGCAAGTTTCCAAACACCTCAAATAACAATCGGCCAGCTCAGATACGCGCCGGTACGTCTGGTGGTGAAGGCCTGAAAATAGGCTGTACTGCCCCATCGGTTACGACACCCACATACGACCGCGCAGCCCATATAGCTGCAGTTACAACGACAGGAACCGGGAATTCAAATACCTACGTGTGCAATTCGTGGCCACACCAAAGAACCTGGCCTGCTAATCTTCGGCTCAATGGAGACGTACGCATTAGCGGTTCATGTGATGTAACAATCTCCGGTAACGTATATATCACGGGAAACCTCCTAATTGATGGAGCGGCAAAGGTACGCGTGGCTGACAGCGTGGGAACAAATCGGCCATATATTATTGCAGATGGCACGATCAAGCTCGACGGTGCAGGGTCCGTGCAAGCAAACTCATATGGTACAGGCGCTCATTTCATAAGTTTCAAATCAAGTGCCGCATGTAACCCTAGCTGCACTTCGCTATCAGGAAACGATCTGAAGAACTCCGAGAGTGTAGAGACGGTACATATCGGTGGAGGCACCAACCTTCCCGGAATAATTTTCCAATCATACTGGGGGAAGATTACTGTTACAGGTAGTGGAAATATCGGGGCAGCTATCGGCCAAACTGTTGATTTAAATGGAGCTGGCACCATAGTGTTTGGCACAGAGCTAGGCTCAGGTTCAAAAACCTGGACAATCACAAGTTACCAACAGACTTTTGACTAGATATTACAGAGGTTCTTGATAGCGATTATGCTATACTAACTCTAGATAGCGTGGGCTCATGAAATCATATTTCTACAAAAATAAACCTATTGTCGGTCTCGAGATAAATCCAGCAGCTCTCAAGATCATGGCAGTAAATGCAAAGAAATGGACCGTTAACGGATACGGCTCACTTGACGTTGATCCTGAAAAAATGCGCGCTAGCCTGGACAGTGATGGCGCCTATCTCGGAGAACAGATACGAAAGCTTGTCACAAAAAAAGTTGTCGGTAACATCGACAGCAACAGAGTTGTAATGAGCATACCCGCCTCAAGATCATTCAGTAGAAGTGCTACCCTCGCAAAAGATTTGAAAGGCAGTATACGGGAGGCTATCATCCAAGAAGCGGATCAGTATATCCCTGTTCCTGTTGATCAGCTAAACATTGACTACGAAGTAATCGGCAAAGATGAATCCGGCACCCAAGTACACATATCCGCAGCACCCTCTAAGCTAGTTGAGATTTGCATAAAAGCCGCCGAATCTGCCGGTCTACAAATACTAGTAGTCGAGACAAGCATGAGTGCGGTTGCCAGAATCTTGCGTGAAAGTGAACAAGGTGAGCTTCCAACGATCATCGTAGATATCGGAACGACATACACAGACGTAGCAGTTCTGGACGGTATCATCAAAGTGACCGACAGTACTGCAATAGGAGGAGAAACTTTTACCGCTTCTATCGCTCAGCAGCTAAACGTCAAATCGGAAAAGGCTCATCAGCTCAAGGTGTTAGCGGGTCTATCACCCGGTAAACAACGCGAAAAAATACATACCGCTGTTTCACCCCATCTCGATCAAATAACGGCAGAGGTCAAAAAGATCACCCGATACTATACCGAGCGTGTACCCAACGCCAAGAAGATCGAACAAGTGATCATCATCGGCGGCGGCTCGAGCCTACCAGGTATCGGGGAGTATTTCACCGAGAAGCTAGAGCTCGCGTCGCGCGTTGCTAGCCCCTGGCAAAAACTAAACTTTGCTAAACTGCCTCAGCCAGCCAGACAATTCAAGCCTCGATACATTACCGTTGCTGGTCTGGCATTAGTGAATCCTCAGGAGATCCTACGATGATAAATCTGCTACCAGATAGAATGAAGAAGGATATACGTGTCGCTCACACAAACACAATTCTCCTCAACTATTCTATTGCCATTCTATTTCTAGGAGTGCTTGTAGCAATAGTGTTCGGTACTGGCTTCTGGTTACTTCACAACGAAAAAAATGCTGTTGAAAACGGGCTTGCGTCACAAAATGCGAAGATCGCCCAGTACAAGCCCGTCAGCGACAAGGCAAACAAATTTAGGAATGATCTTCAGATAGCAAAGGCGATCTTAGGTAATGAAGTAAGTTATAGTCAGCTCCTCACCACGTTTGGCTCGGATATGCCAGCTGGAGCGATCATCGAGGATTTTTCAATCAGTTCTGCAAATCTATCAAATCGTAATGAGCCCATTCCTATAAGAGCCCGTACAAACAGCTATTCAGCCGCTCTCAGTCTCAAGGACAGCCTCGAAAAATCAATACTATTCGAAGACGTGAAGATCGAGAGTATTCAAAGACCCGAAGACGTTTCAGAAACAACGGGGACACAAGCGAACTATCCTTTTAGCGTGACTTTATCAACGAAAGTCAGTGCGTTCGAGTCTGATTCACTCGGAGGTGCAAACTAATGGCAATAAACATCAGTCCAGTCACTGGTTTAAATATAAGCCTCTACGTACTTTTGACGCTACTTGTCGTCGGATTTGGAGCAGGATCATACTATGGATACCAAGCCCTTTCGGCATATAACCTAGATGTAAACCACCGTAAAATCGATGGAAGTCTGGCAGATCAATCCATATCGAAACTCCAAATACTTGAGAAAGAACTCGATGAAAATGAGTCTGCCGTGACGAAAGCTGCAGCCATAGTAAGTGATACGAAGTTCTACAGGTATCAAGACCAGATCGTAAATGACATAACAGCTCATGCTCAAGCATCCGGTATAAATATCCTAGGCTTCGACTTCTCTACTGCTAATAACACTGCCGCTCAATCATCTGTCAAGGGACTAAAAACCGTCACCGCAACGATCACTCTAGACTCACCTTTGGAGTATACAAAATACCTGAACTTCTTGAAGAACATCGAAAAAAGTCTGACAAAGATGCAAGTTACACAAATCAACACTACGAAAGACCCTAAGTCCACAAACGAGATATCTGCACCATCTATCGCAATCGAGGTGTACGTACCATGAATGATCTATCAGTAGACAGCCTCCTTAAGCCGCTAAAGAGAATGGGGCATATTAAGATTCACATTGTTTATAATTTTACCGACATTCCATTTGGAGGAGCTAATCAGTTTCTAAAAGCATTAAGGGATATGGGAATTAAAGCTGAAAAACATCATCATGAAGTTGCTCCAAGTCAACATGAATTGGGAATGTATTTTGGAACATTAACTGACCAAGCAGACAATATGCAACTTTATAAATATGGAGTTCAAATGGTTGCAC
>CALFQW010000010.1 GCA_937919305.1 uncultured Candidatus Saccharibacteria bacterium | reverse complement strand
TTAGCCATATGTTCCTTTTTAATGGTTTAATTTTTTCGACGTATAGTACCCATCATACAGCATCGAGTACCTAGTGCAAAACATACGAATATGAATAATTACCTGGGCTCGTGTTAAGGAAAAGATAGGTAGAATAATGCTTTTTACGATCGGATTTTAGCGCTTAGGTAGGGGGATTACACAGACATTCCACGACGATATTGCAACTGAGCTTGAAAAGAAACAGCAAGAATTGAATGACCGCCTAAAGTTGCTAACAAACGACAATAAACAGTTCCAAGTAACCGCCTCTTACCTGTTAGACTTGGCTCAAAGGGCAGAAATGCTCTTTAAAGAGAGTGATGATGACCTGCGACAGAAATTGTTGGAATACGTACTTTCAAACATTGAATTAAAGGACAAAAAACTGTCTTATATACTAAACGACCCCTTTAAAACAATCGTTGAAACAAAGAAAAAGAGCCTTTCGGCTCATAATTCAAACATTTGGTGCGGGTTAGGAGACTCTAACTCCTGGCCTCGTCCTTGGCAAGGACGCGCTCTAACAACTGAGCTAAACCCGCATAACGTACCCATGAATTATAGATAAGGGGTCAGTTTTTTGCAAGGTGCTAGTAGAGAGTGTTTGACACACAAAAAGCACAGCTGTATCATCTTAGAAAACATCAACCAAAACAAAAACCACCATGCACAAAATCAAAGTAGCTTTCTTTACTCTCATCGCGGCAGTTGCCGTTATAGGAGTAGCCCCTCTCAACAACGTAATCGCCTCAGGTTCGATAGTGTTTAGTACTAGTGGAACATTGAAGGAGTCAGTATTTAGTAGTGCTGGAAACATCTACCTCGACATAGGCCTCTCCCCTACGCCAACGCAAGAAGTGGATATTGTTATCAGTACAGACGGTCAATGTAAGCCTATCGGCGAGGACGGAAATAGTGTAACGCTCTATTATCCTGCAGGTTATACAGGAAATATCCAAAGAGGCATCGGAGCAGTAGACGACAATATCATCGAAGGCAATCATACCTGTACCATAAATATCTCAACCACCTCAGCTGACCCGAACCATAACAACAAAACCGCCACCACAGCGTTAGCCATACAAGACAACGATGCTACCCCGGGATACCAGCTGACCAGTAAGCCAGGTAATCTTACAGAAGGTCAAACCGCTTCATATAATGTTAGAACAAATGACGAGATAACTGACAGAATCACCTTTATGACGTCAATCTCGGGCCCATGTAAGCTACGTGTAATCGCTGGAAAAGGTGGGGGTACCTGGGAGGGTTCAACAAAAGACTCCTCATTGGACATGCCGACAGGCTACCTGGCCTACACGATAGTAGCTACTGATGATGCTGTCTACACTGGTAACAGGACATGTACGCTAACGAACTCAGCACCTAGCACTAGTGATCAAAACTATGCCTCGAAAACAGTTCCTGGGTTCAGCATCACTATCATAGATAACGAGAAAGCCCCTGCAGGAGCTAGTACACCAACATCACAGCAAACTGCGAGAACTAGTACCACCAACGAATCTGCTGCTTCTGCATCTGGTGATCAAAAGATAGAAAAAGTCTCCCCCGAGACCGAAGCACTCAAGAACGTGAACAACCTCAGGATAAATGAAGATGCGATCACCGCGGAAAAACCAAGCTTTCCTGCTAAGAAACCTATCGTTTTCTCTGGCAAAACAATACCGAACGGCAAAGTGACTATCTATGTATTTTCAGAGCCAAAGATGTTCACAACCACTGCCGACAAAGACGGTAACTGGCGGCTCGAGGCAACTAACATCCCGAACGGTGACCACCATGCCGAACTCGAGGTGACAGATCCGACGACTAATCAAACCTCAAAACGGAGCCGTTTGCTCGAATTCACCGTTGGTAATATCACACTCGAGAGCGGCGAGCCGACCAAAAATGTTGCAAACGCACCTACTGCAGTACTAGATCCAACAAACCCTAACCGCCTAGCGTGGCTGATCGGTCTCTCATCTGCTGGTGCATTACTCATTCTCGCTACCACATTGGCAATCATCGGGTACTTCAAACCTGAGCTTCGCGCCAAACTAAAGCGAGCGGTCGGCTTGTCCCGAAAATAGATGACGATCTACATAATCAAAAATAACTTCACAGCAGTGAAGTTATTTTCTTGGTGGCTCCTCCCAGACTTGAACTGGGGACACAAGGCTCTTCAGGCCTCTGCTCTACCAACTGAGCTAAAGAGCCTCATCGGTACAAATAACAGATCTAATTGTACCGAATACTCTCTCGAGGTGCAACTAGCTATTCTTGCCTATAACATTCGCAAGATTTGTGAGCTCGGATGGCAGCACAACTAAAGTCTTCTGACTTGGCTCGACGGCTACTTTTTCCAGTGTTTGTAGCGTACGGATGTTGATACCACCAGGAATCTTACTCAACATACCAGCAGCATCTGCAACTGCTTGCGCTGCTTGCTTTTCACCTTCAGCTGCGATGATAACTGCACGACGTTCACGCTCGGCTTCTGCCTGCTTTGCCATGGCGCGCTTCATGTCTGTAGGCAGCTCAATGTTCTGCACCTTCACCGCTTCAACATCGATACCCCATTGATCGGTCTGTCTGTCGACAATCTCTTTGATCTGTTGGCTTACTTCGTCGCGCTTTGCGAGCAGATCATCGAGGTCGATGTTTCCCGCTACGTCACGTAGTGCTGCTTGAGCAAATTGGCTCGTCGCGTACACATAGTTCGTAGTCTCCAGAACAGCTTTCGACGCTTCTACGACCCTGAGATAGACAACAGCATCGACATTAGCCGGAACGTTGTCACGCGTCATGATCTCTTGCTTCGGAACATCGACCGGTGTTGAACGCACGTCGACGCGAGTCATCTGCTGGAAAACTGGGACAATGATACGCAGTCCTGGCTCCCTAATCCCAGTGAATTTACCGAGCGTTAGTACGACACCCCGCTCATATTGCTTGACGATCTTTAGACCGCTCAATACAAATACGGCCGCACCAATGATTAGTAGAAATAATAAACTTCCCATGCTCCTCCTTTTTGGCTACTTTCAAATAGTATACCTTAATTTCCGAGAGCCATGGTTATCAGCTCATCTATCAACAGAGGCTGAGAAATACCCTGTTCTTCCCAAAGCTTCGGATATTGGCTGATGCTGGTAAACCCAGGCATTGTGTTTAGCTCGTTGAGAAATAACTTGCCGTCCTTACTCAACATAAAATCGACTCTTGCGAGACCCTCGCATCCCAAGCAAACGTATGCGGCACGAGCCGATTCTCGCGCCTGCTCGGCAATGTTGTCCGAGATGTTCGCTCGCGTAAGAACTTGTGCCTTACTGTCATCTGCATACTTGTCCTCGTAGCTATAAAACTCCTCGCCGGGCACTATCTCGCCTACGCCAGAAATCCGACCACTTAACGTATCTCCCAGTACTGCCACCTCAAGCTCTTGTCCTTCGATCGATGACTCTATCAGTACTTCTGGAGAGTATCGCAGCGCATTAGTAATAGCAGCGTCAAACTGTTCGGCATCCTTGACTTTACTCACACCTACTGAGCTACCCTCTGACGAGGGCTTTACGAACAGTACGGCTCCGAGCTTGCCGGTGATATCTTCATACGACTTCTTGTCTTCACCACGTCTGTGTACAACATAGGGTGCGGTCGATATTCCATTTTGCTCGAGTATCTGCTTTGCATAAAGCTTGTTCCAGCACACGGCACTCGCACCAATACCACAGCCAACAACTGGCACGTGCATTAGCTTTGCGAGGCCTTGTACCGCTCCATCCTCATGTCCATTTTCACCGTGCAATATTGGCAAGAATACGTCATAGCGGTGGGTCACACCATCAATTACAAACTCTGGCTTACCAAGCTCGGGTGACATGATTTTTCCTGATAGATCATCAAGGGAATTCACGAGTTGCCAGCTTTGACCACTTGCTTCGATAAAACACAGCTCGACATCGTATTTATCTTTATCAATAGCTGCATAGACATTTCGCGCACTACGGATTGATATTTCATGCTCTGACGATTCGCCGCCAAAGATCAGTAATACTTTTTTTCGTTTAGACATACCTATACTATATCCTGATAAGTTACCCTGGATATGAAAAACCGACATATACTTATATGAATGAGCAATAAAAACAGCCGGCATATATGAAAAAGCGCCACTTAGTCATCATCCTCAACTGTGTTGCTATCGGCTTGATCACTCTTGTTGGGGTGAACAAGACAAACGAACTCAGTCTTAATATCAACGATGACTCGTCTACAAACAAACAGGTTGTCAGCTCTACAGCTGGAGATGCACTGGCTACTCTAGCTATAAAAGGGCGCGCGCCGAAAACAAACTACTCCCGAGAACAATTCGGAGGAGGTTGGCAGACGACAAATGGCTGCGATACACGCAACCAAATACTCCGTAGAGACCTCACCGATATCGTAAATGCGCCGACAACGGATACTGTCACGTGTATTGTCGCAGCAGGAACACTGCAAGACCCATATACTGGCAAGCAAATCGCTTTTGTCAGAGGGGAGGAAACCAGCGATGCAGTGCAGATAGATCATGTCGTTGCCCTCAGCGATGCATGGCAAAAGGGCGCGCAGCAGCTAACATACCAGCAACGCGTTGCACTAGCGAATGATCCTCTAGAACTACTAGCAGTAGAAGGACTGGCAAATCAGCAAAAAGGTGACGGTGATGCAGCAACCTGGCTTCCATCGAACAAGAGCTTCCGTTGCTCATACGTGGCTCGTCAGATAGCCGTCAAAAAGAAATACAATCTCTGGGTGACTCGCAGTGAGTATGACGCAATGGCGCGGATACTCTTAGCCTGCCCTGAGCAAACATTGCCTAGTTGATAGAGTGGTTACTTGGAATTTCGTTTACGCTCGTTGGCATCGAGATATCGTTTGCGAAGACGAAGATTTTTCGGTGTTACTTCTAGCAATTCGTCATCATTCAGGAAGTCTATACACTGCTCGAGACTCAGCTGGGTGTGAGGCGTTAGCTGCACCGTACCATCAGAACTCTTAGAACGCATATTCGTGAGCTGTTTTGCTTTACAAACATTGATCTCGAGGTCGTCTTGTCGATTATAGAGTCCAACGATCATACCCGCATAGACTTCTGTGCCTGAACCGACATATAGCTCACCTCGTGCCTCGGCCATCTGGAGCGCATATGGAGTGGTGGTACCGGCCTCGAAAGCGAGTAATGCACCGCCCCTCGTCGATGGAATCTTTGCACCAACAGGCTGATACCCATGAGGGAGCGTATGCATGATGACGGTGCCTTTGGTTGCTGTCATGAGCAGATTGCGAAGACCGATCAATGCCCTAGTTGGGATGGTATAGGTGATGCGAGTCTGACCACTACTTGTCTGCTCTTGCTTGACTAGCTCAGCTCGGCGAGTACCGAGCTCTTGGCTCACCGTTCCGACGAACTCCGCATCAACTTCCACGAGCAGTTCCTCAACCGGTTCTTTTTCGATACCGTCTTCGTTTATCGTGACAACTTGTGGTCGTCCAACCTCGAACTCGTATCCTTCGCGCCGCATCGCCTCGATCAGCACACTCAAGTGCAGCTCTCCACGTCCTGAGACGATGAAACCTATGCCATCTTCTTTTACCCTGAGAGCAACATTTGTCTCGAGCTCTTTTTTGAGTCGATCGCCGATCTGCCGTGAAGTTGTGAACTCCCCTTCACGTCCTTTGAGCGGACTTGTGTTTGGGCCGAGATACATGCTGAGCGTCGGGGCTTCAACCTCCATCACAGGAAGGCCTTCTGGTTTTTCACTATCACTAAGTGTTTCACCGATATGAGCATCGGCTACTCCAGTAACGGAGACGATGTCACCAGCTACGGCTTCGCTGACTTCTTCTTTTGCAAGGCCTCTATTGACGAACAGTTTTTCGATCTTTGCAGACTTCTGCGCGCCGTCAGATTTGATCAGCGTTACAGGCATGTTCTTTCGCACTTTGCCCCTATGTACCCTTCCTATCGCGTATTTGCCTAGGAAGCTGTCATATTGCAGAGCTGTCACGAGCAACTGGAACGGCTCGTCAGCACTTACATTTGGATGTGGTATGTCGTTTTTGATAGCATCAAATATCGGGCCAAGATCAGCAGAGCTGCTCGGATCATCAGGAAGTGCCTGCCACGCCTTACCTTCACGACCGATAGCATAGTAGACAGGATAGTGTAGCTGGTCTTCGTCGATCGCGAGCTCGAGGAATAGATCCGCTAGCTCATCTTCAACTTCATCAACCCGGCGCGCAGGCTTGTCGATCTTGTTGATGACCACGACTGGCTTCAGCCCGAGACTCAATGCCTTACCCAAGACAAA
>CALFQW010000009.1 GCA_937919305.1 uncultured Candidatus Saccharibacteria bacterium | reverse complement strand
GCTATGAAAGTGTCTCTGTCGAGTGGGGTGCCGGGTGCCTCGACGTATCTCCAGCCGTGTACCATGAAATAACTAAGTAGCATTGTTGAGATTGTTAAAAATACTAGTGAATAGAGCGTATATTTACGGAATTCTTTATGTGTTCTGAGCCAAGACAGTATTGACTCAAGTTTCCAACCGAGTAGTGCTGCACCAAAGAAAAGCAGTTGCCATTGAAGGGCCATTTCCCCAGGATACTGACTGTAACCAAACCCATATATACCTATACTGATTGCGGCACCGATCCACCACTTTCCGATGCGAATCAGATATAGCAATAACGGTGTTGCAATGAGCATAAAAGCGTACAGACGCAAGAAGTATATCCAATCGGCTACATCTCGCAGACTGATCACTGACCATACGTATGTTCCTAGTGAAGTAACTGACACCGAAGTCGGACCAGCAGGCAGAAAGCTGCTTGCGTTTGGTAAATATGAGACGAGCATGTAGACGATAAACGTAATCCCGACACACCAAACATATAGAGTGAGAGCTCTACGGAGTAAGATCTTCGTCAGGTCTTTCATTGGTTGTTTCGCGCCTTTATATGCGCGTAAGTAGCCTATCAAAAGTCCGGAGATGAGGAAGAATCCTTCTGCGGCAGTCATCCACAGGCGACCTTGCCCCGTGAGGTATTGAAAGGGGCTCGGCCAGAATTGTAAATGATCTAAAACGATGACGCATATAAAAAAACCTCTTAAAAGATCGAGCTCAAAAATCCTACGTTTGACAGTCGGTTTAACGCTTTGTTTCATACTGTATATTTTTCTAGTATACGGTGTTTTCTGAAAATATGCTGAGTAGCGTGGAGCTTTAGCGTGGACGCTTCATCGATTGAGCCCGTGCTTTATCCGAGAAGGTATCATCTATCACTCGTGGTTCAAACGAGCCAAATTTTCGGATTGTTGCAAGTCGTATGAGCTCATCTGCGAATTGAGGATTTTTCGGCAGAAGCGAGCCATGAAGATAGCTACCGAAAACTGATCGATAAATAGCTCCTTCGGTACTATCCTGGCCGTTGTTGCCGTCACCTTTTAAGACTTTGCCAAGTGGTTTTTGATTCTTGCCGAGCCAGGTGGCGCCTGAGTGATTTTCGTAACCGATAAGCTTACCGTGCGGGCTGCTCGATATGACATTGCCTATCATTCGATTATTTCCGGCAATTGTTTCGAGATCAAAAATCCCGATACCAGGAATGGACTCATTCTGGTGCGTGACAAATCTGTGTCCAAAAAGCTGGTAGAGGCCGCATATCATTAGCATTGGGGTATCGTCATCCGCTAAGGCTCGAAGTTCTTGGGCTATCTTCTGGAGATCTACCTGGACGATACCTTGCCCAGAATCTTGCCCACCACCACCTATTACGAGATCAACATCATGTGGGAAGGGTTCGCCAGGATGATGCTCAAGTAGCTGCGGATCGTATCCATGCCACTCTAGTCGCTTCAATAGGGTCAGGACATTCCCCCAGTCACCGTAAATGTTCATCTCTCTAGGGTATAAGTGTAAGACGTTGATTCGTTTATTTTCACTCATTCGATTGGCTCCAGATCGTAACTCTTACTGAGGATTTTTCTTATCTGTAGCATAGCGGTGTACGTGCAGTATATCCGACGATTTTTGCCTTTTGTTGAACTCAAAAATTTCGCCAGCGACGAGCCGATATCCGGCTCTGCACCAGAAACTGTCAAGCCATCATAGCGGAGCCTATTCGCCATGTCGTATGATCTCAGTCCACTCACAATGATAGGGATCGGGCCGAGTGAATCAAAGTCAACATCCCAGAGCCACGACATGTCACGGCCGTCAGCATAATTGTCATTGATCACGATCATCGTCTCGGCAGGTATTTTTGCATAAGATGCAAGTGCCAATCTGAATCCACTCGGGTTTTTAACGAGCACTATTTCGAGAGATTTCCCATCGATCCGTATCGCCTCACCTCGACCAAATGCTGGCCTGACAAGGCTTAGTTCCTTCAGTAATCCTGATTGACTCAAGCCTTCTTGCTCACATACTAGCTGTACCATGGATAGCGCCGCAGAAGCATTCTGAATGTTATAAATTCCATCCACGGCGAGCTCTATAGGCGTCTGTTTTTTGCCATCTATTGAGAAAGTGACTTTTTTGTCTTCGATTTTCGAGATGATGACATTTGATTCTGTAGCGGTCTCTTTAGGGCTATCATGTGTTTTACTGCGCATATCCATGTCGCTTGGAAATAGCTTTCTGAGTTGGCTATCAAGTCCAAAATACTTTGTACGTACTTTGGAGCTGAGAACCGTTCCGATGTTTGCAACCAAGCTATCTTCTCGGTTTAGAACGACGCCCCGAGTCGTTGCCATAGCAACTTGCTCCAAGAGTCGGGCTGTTGCATCTATCTCGCCGAAACGATCTAGCTGGTCTCGCAAAACGTTGAGTAGAAGACTATAGCGAGGTTTGACTTTTTTGATGAAATGTACCGCGTGTGCTTCATCGAGTTCGATTACCGCAATGTCTGCATTGAGTTTACCGCCCTTATCGAGTGAACCGAGCAAGCTCGCAGCAACGCCTCGTGTGAAGTTACTGCCGCTGGGATTTGTAAATACCGATATGCCTCTGCTACGAAGTAGCTGAACGACCATCTTCGTAGTAGTGGTTTTTCCATTTGTTCCGGATACAATTACTACTCCATATTTAACGTCAGATAGCGCATGCTGAAGAAAAGATGGATCCAGAGTTTCTACAACTAGACCTGGTAGTGCTGAGCCACCACCACGCAAGCGCATTGCAGAGCGTGTGAGTGTACCGGCGTAAACTGCCCAGCGAGATTTTATTGACATAGATCTATAGTATAACGCCATACCAACAGAGGCCATAGCTTTTCTATCAGATTCAAAATAATCAAAAAAAATATCATCTTTATATTCTTTTTTATAAGAGTCATCAATTTTAACAATTTTCTTATATTTAGCATTCAAATATCTTTCAATCTCAATATAAAAAGGATCACAAATATTTGTATTTGGTTCTATAATTTTATTTAAACCTAGTTTATTTCTAATCATATTTATAAATGAAAAATTTTTATATCGTTTTGAATAATAAGCATCATCTAAAGCAATGATAAAATCATCA
>CALFQW010000008.1 GCA_937919305.1 uncultured Candidatus Saccharibacteria bacterium | reverse complement strand
GGAAATGTTTAGGTTGACTTCACCCTCTCTTTATGACCAGTCTACATTTTATGACAGGTTTTATAAAGATCTTCGGAGTGCGAAACGTCGCGTAGTTATAGAAAGCCCGTTTATTACTCAACGTCGCTCTACGCCCCTGCTTAGCACCATATCAAAGCTCAAAAGGCGTGGAGTCGAGGTTGTGATAAACACAAAACCGATAGAGGAGCATGATTTACAATATCAAGATCAAGTGGTTGCGGTTGTCGAAATGATGCAGGATCTGGGCGTGAGAGTGTTATTCACAAATGGCCACCATAGAAAAATCGCAATTATTGACGATATACTCTACGAAGGTAGTTTGAATATACTATCTCAAAGCGATAGCTGTGAGTTAATGCGTCGCATAGATGATGCCTCGTTAGTCCGAGAAATGCTGCGCTTCATAAGACTGGAAAAATGGTGCAAATGATATGATAGATAGTATGGAGTATCTAGCCTTAGGTGCCGGACTTACATTCGGTCTTGTCTACCTACATTTGTCGCAGGCAATCGACTGGATTCTTGTTGTGATCCACTACGCATTCTTTAGATCGAAGGAGAGTTTCTACGGGCTGTACGACAATACAGAGCAAGAATCAGTCTACGGGCATCTGAAGTACATCGAAACAATTGCCGTAAAGGACTATGCTGACTATCTGCGCGTACACCAAGCAGCCCGCCCCTCGGCATACAAGAGATTTAGAAGGTACTATGACACACTAGTGCACGTGATACTAGTTCGTGTTTTACCTATAACGCTACTGCCAGCTATATTGTTCTGGTCTAATTGGTATTACTATATCGGAGGCATACTCATAGCATTTACTGTACTGGCGCTCTATGCAATCATCGTAAAGCCCCGTGGTGCTGGCGCTCGCAAGCGACTAATGGTATTCGCTGTAATGCGAGACTATCTAAAAAACAGCAAGCTAAATAAAGATTAGATTGACTTCATCCTCGCAAATTCGTCATTGGCTTTTTTATTAGGCTTCTTTTTGGGCGTTGATTGCTTCTTTGGAGCTACAGGCGCAACCTTTGTTTGAGTCTTCTCTTTCGGTGCATCTATAGGGAATTTCTTGGCATATAGCTCTCGTGATGACTCTATGACACGCTGAGCGATCACTTCATCTCCCTGCTCTTCGACAACTACTGTTACACCAGACATCGGCTCTTGTGCGGTAACAGCGGATATGCGGACGTAATACGAATAGGATGGCAAGTTGGCTATCTCTCCCTGTTGAATAAACGGCATAAATAGCGGTAAAACTAATCGCTCGTCTGACGGGCTGCCTGACCTGAAGCATACCACCGTGCCGACATTTGCAAGAATAATATCGACCAGTCGCTGCTCGTCTTGCTGCGAGGTGGATTGTTCGGCCATTGTGAGGAATAGCTTATATTTCCTCGCTTCTGACAACATCTGGACGAAGCTTGTCGTGGCAAAGTTCTGAAACTCGTCTACATACAGATAGTACGGAGTGCGATTCTCTTGGCCTATGCGAGCACGCCTGAGGGACGCTGTCTGTAACTTAGCAAGAACCGTCGTACCGAATAGTGCTGAAGTATCTTCACCTAGAAGACCCTTCGAGAAGTTGCAGATTAATATCTTACGATCAGCGAGAATATCCTCAAAATTGATAGTAGACTTTGGCTGCTCGATCATCCGGCGAGCTGAAGCCGAGAACAGGAAGCGTCCAATCTTAGCGGTAATACTGGCCGCCATCTTAACTTTCTGCATATCACCAGCTTTGCCTAGCTCATTATTCCAAAAGTCACGCAGGTTTTTATCTTCAAGATTCTTCACGATCTTACGTCGATACTTTGCATCGTTGAGCAGCTCAAAGATTGTAAATAGCGTCGGATTTTCTAGCGTTAACGCCGTCTGGATGGTGTTTCGTAATACGTATTCAATACGGTGGCCGCCTGAATCGTCTTCGGAGAATATCTTACGAAGTACAGATATAGCTGCCTCGGTAATCAAATCCTTTTCTCGCAATAAGTCATCACCATCAAGATCTGGCGATAACTCAAGTAGATTCATGCCAATCGGATGAGCTAGATCGTCAGGATTGAGATAGATAACATCACCTAGTCGCTCTTCTGGAATGTATCGTAAAATTCGTTCCGCAAGATCGCCGTGCGGATCAAGCACGGCAACACCGTTACCGCTACGGATATCCTGTAATATCTGATAAAACAGCATGGTCGTCTTTCCGTTGCCCGTACCCCCAATAACGTACATGTGACGTTCGCGCTCATCGGCCGTGAGTCCAATGGGCGTAACTGATTCGTGGTGGTGATTTTCACCAATGAGGACGGACAGCTTTTTACCAGACTTTAGCGACACTGGAGCTGGTAATGTTCGGCTAAGTGAGGTAATGAGGTTGTCTGTTTTACTTACCTGACTCGATGGGAAGTGGTAGAGACTTGCTAGTTCCGATGCAGCTAAGATAATACTAGATTGTCTGGTGATGGATGGTAGCCTATTGATCGCTAGTCTATGCCTTCGTATATCAATCAGTGGCATAGAAGCTTTGGTCTTTAGGGATTGGTACGGTGGCACGCTGTAGCCGTCCAGGGCAGACTTCATGGAACTAATATGGCCAGCAGCATCAGTACTTTTTACGAGGATGCGTAGATTCACTTGAAAGAGAGGTTGCGTGACTTTTCTATGCATCGTCTCCATCAACTCTTGCTCGAACGCACTTAACGAGCGTGCCGGTCGATCATATCTCACCACCTCAGCTTGTTGCTTTGCCGTACGGTTTTTTGAACGGTAGTAATCGCTGTATCCTGACATTGTACCGCTGTATATTTCGCTAGCCAGATCTGTCATACCTGACGACGCCTTGCCGAACATGTTCAAGATTTTGCCCATACCAGCGAACTGCTTGCTACCAACTTGGCTCAATATATTCTCATTGCCTAGGATTCTATGCGATAGTATTTCGGCCTCGCGCATACGCACTGGCGTCACCACAAGCTGTAATGTAATCCGCTCGTCATCAGATAGATGCGTCATTGCACCGGTTACGTAACTAAGTGGGTCATGCTGCTCGAAAACCGATGTTAGCGTGAGAGGTAAAACATAGTGTCCGTTTTCTCGAAATTCAATTACCTTATCAGCATCAGTGCTTTCGTGAGTAACCTCTTTTACTTTAGAGTCTGGGATGTACGATGTAATGGCTTTTTGAATGCTCTTCGAGCGCGACTTTTCTAGCTGAAGCAAATAGCGGATGCCCTCTTTACGCGTTGATACAATCTCTAGGCTAAATGTCGGTGAGCGTCCTAGTAGTTTATCT
>CALFQW010000007.1 GCA_937919305.1 uncultured Candidatus Saccharibacteria bacterium | reverse complement strand
AGCGAATCTACGATATAGCTCGTTACAACGTCAGCCATCCTATCATGTACTCTGTCCAGCTCGGCTTTACGCTCTTCGGCGATCGCCTGCTTGAACTCAGCCTCTAGCTTGTCGCGCTGAGCATCTAGCTGATCTTTCACCGAACTAAACTCATCTAGAGTCTCTTTTCGTAATTCACTAAGGCCGGAGTTATATGCATGCAGCTCTTTACTCAGCGTATCGGCTATCATAACTTTTACTCTATCGTTGAGGCTGGTTACTGTTCTCGTTAAGACTGCTTGAGCGTCTTGTGATGCTTTCGCGACAGCAATTGCCATATCTTGCTCAGCTTTATTACTGATCTCATGCACTTCTTCAGGAGTCAGAAGCTTTGTGCTGTCGATACTAAAATTGTAGTTTTTGGGTACCGGCTTTCGCTTGAGCTGGCCATCGAGATGAAATGCCCATATCAGGCTAGCTGCATTTACAACCGCCATGACGATCAGCCCTATCAGTAGTATTGTCTGAAAATCCACCCTATTCGCCCCCTACATTACTAATATCAAATATACTGCACCAAGCATAACCAGCAAAACCCCAACTGAAAGGAAAATCACCTCTAGCAGGCTTCTGTTAACCGCTGCAGCGGCCAAAGGGTTTCGACCTATAGACACGATGCTCGAGCGAACAGAAGAATACAGCAGCATCGCTATAGCTGATATACCAGTTAGCAATATGATCATGGCGACAGCTATTCTCAGCACCGATACATCCTTACCCGCTATCGCACGCGCTAGGCTGAGCATGAATTCAGGCAAGACTGATTTCTTCTCATCAGGTGCCTGATAGTACGATACATTTACTTGCACTGGTAACATCCCTACTCTGACCTCACGCTTGATGCCTGACTTATCTGTCACTTCTTTTGTCGTGATATCCTCGGCATTGCTGAAATCCTTCTGGATTGTACCGACAACATAACTACTGGTCACCGCCTTCATGCCAACACCTCTGAGCGGTGATGCTGTTATCTTATCACCCGCACGTAGTGAGCCGTTTAGGTCAGTAACTAGCACGTCAGTTGTACCGTTTATCGCTACCTGTATCTGATCACTACTACTAGATAGCTCGACGAGTGACTGCTCGCCGATAATTCCGAGGATCTTGCTAGCATTCCTCGGAGTCGCAGCCTCTATCTTATTCTCATTTGACGTGATGCTGACTATTGCGCCACGCGGAAGCTCATCATCTGAGCTATAGCCTTGAGATATTGAGGTTTCGGCACGAACTATACCTGAAGTAAGAGTTATAGCTACCGCTATAGACAGCACCGCCCACACTCTTGCTGCTTTTACCCTCATATTGGTTATGATTGTACCACATAGCGACGGGGTGTGAATAGGTTAATTACAGAGGTAATTGTTCGGCCACACTACTCAGCGATGAAGTAGTCAAAGGTGTATGTCGTGTTCGGGGCGAGGGCTTCTTTGATATTGAGCCCGAAGCTCGTTGCGGATGTTGCTCCCTTGTAGAACTTAGTGCCTGCAGCCGCGTCGTTCGATG
>CALFQW010000006.1 GCA_937919305.1 uncultured Candidatus Saccharibacteria bacterium | reverse complement strand
CTGCCATATGCAAGCAAATGCCCAGCGGTTCGGCCCGGCTACGCAAAACAGCAATGGTTTGCGAATAACACCCCGTACTGACCAGAAAGACCATCCGGGGCCGGTCCCGGGGCCGACGGTTCTGCACACGGTAAAACAGGGCCATGGCCTCCGCCGCCGCTGTGGCCTCGTGATTGCTGGGCAACTCGCCTGCAACCCCAATGTCGATGATGTCGTTGAGTTTCGCTTCAACGTATCGAAATAAATAATCCGATCTATTGTAGCTGTGCGTGTATCTGTCGCGCCGCATCGGCCATGGCAGCCCAGCTACTGTTGTAGCTATAGATGACGAGTACATACACACCTTTCGGTGAATACACAATCGCTGAATCGTGCAACAGCCCCTCCAGAAAGCCTACCTTGTCAGCTACTGGTACACCGGTACCGGCAGGTATAGCCCTGCGAAACACTTGGCGTTTCATCGCACTCAAGAGTCGCTCTCTCGACGGCTCGCTCAGGCCGAGTTGATTTGACTCTAACTTTTGCAAGAAAAGTGCTTGGTCATTCGTCGTTGAGATGAACGGACGAGTAAGCGATGTTCTGCTGGCGCCGAGTGCTCTCGCTTCTGCAGAGATTGAACCCCATCCGATTGCCGTACTGCCAAACCATTCAGCGCACGCGTTATCGGAGTTGACTATCATGTTATCAAGGCATTGTGCAATATTTTGACCACCAGAGCTCACTTGACTTAGACTCAGGCGACCATCATCAACTCGCTTCAATACGGAGTACGCTACGAAGAGCTTGTAGGTACTCGCAGGATGGTATTGTTTATCACCATTGACATGTACACCACTGTCACCGAGCTTGCGGACTGAGATAGCAAAATCACCCTTATCCTTCACTATATCGTTCAGCAAAGCTTGCAGACCAGCGGGCGTCTTACTGTAGGAGCGGTTATAAACAACTCGCGCAGGCAGCGCTGCCAATGTTGCAGTCACGGAGCCGTCACCACCGAGCAATTGTTTTTCGATGGCAGCGGCGGTCGTATCCATATCAATACCCCGCCCAGCACTACCCGTCGCACGGCCGGTTTCTATGCTGTCAACTGTAGTCACTACTGTAACGCCCGGTGCAATGTACGTGTCCTTCTGGATAGTGTTGAGATAGGCTTTGACCGCTTCTTTATTTACTCCGACCGTGATCTTCTTCGTCTTTTCATCCTCCGGAAACGCAAGCCATGCGCCAATAGTCGGCTGATCAACGGCATATGTCTTACCCGCCACAGCAACAACCATCTTTCGCTCGGTGAGCTTTTTCGCTTCTTTGAGAAGTGGTTTTACGTCTTTATCTGACCGAGCAGGCTTTACCACGTCTGTTTTTGCGATCACTTTCATGCCTTGTTTTGTCAGCGTCTTGTTAGTAATCTGTGGCGCGAGACTCTTCGGGGTACAGTCCTGACCGTCCTTTGCAGGATCAAGTACGACGGCGCCCTTCTCATTGACCTTTACTCCGGCATTCTTTGGTGCAACAAAACACTCCTTCTGACGTTCTCGAGCAAACTGCGCAAAACGTAGTGCATCTGTCTTTACTGACACTTCTTGGTCAGTACTAAGGCCTCTTACAAATAAACTGAATGGAACTACTCGCCAATACCACTCATAATCAGATACCTCATCGATGATCCTGTCATTGTCTGTTATCACACCGGCTTTCGTTGCGACAACTTTCGTTGTCTTACCGCGTACGGTAATCTCTAGATCAGCATCCTTATACTCATTGTTCAGTAGTGCGACGATTTCGTCTTGCTTCTTCAGCCCGACGCTATCGCCACCGACTTTTGCAAACGGCAGCGCTCTATCACTAGGAAATACAAGTTGAAACGCGATAACCATTAAACAGATTGCCGCAACAACAATCAAAACGATACGCAACGGTTTATTTAAACCGTTAAAATAATGATGCGCTTTGGCGCGGCCTCTCAGTAACTGCTTCATATAAACATGATCAGTATAGCGTAATCATTGCTATCGGAGAATATGCAACAAGTAGAAGCGCTCTCTATTCCCTTTTGCACCCGCAACTTGGCTATCAGATTTGTCCTGAATAACGAACATGTCTTTTGACCACAATTCGAAGCTCTTCAATACATCTCGCCTGATGCGCTCGTTCTTTATCACCCCTTTCGCAACCTGATCTCTCCCCGCCTCGAACTGCGGCTTTACCATAGCTACGATAGTCGTCTGAGGGTCAGACAGTTTCGCGATACTAGGCAGTATCTGACGCAACGATATGAAGCTCACATCGATAACGACGACATCTGGAATGGTGGCGATATGAAAATCGCGGATATCAGTCTTTTCGTGCAACTCAATCTTATCGTTCCCTCTCAGCTTTGGATGCATCTGGTCAGTGCCCACGTCAACAGCTATGACTTTCTTGGCGCCATGCTGCAAAGCATAGTCTGTGAAACCGCCCGTCGAACTACCGACATCAAGAACCACTTTGTCCTCAAAGCTAAGACCGAGTGCTTCTACAACACTAGCTAGCTTCAATCCAGCGCGCGATACGTAGCGCTTTTCCTGCTCGAGAGCTATCGCAGCATCTTGGCGAACGAAAAAACCAGCCTTCGTAACGACATCGCTACCGACTCGCACTTTACCAAGCCTAATAAGACTCTCTGCCTGAGAGCGTGAGCTCACTAGTTCTCTGCGAACAAGCTCTATATCAAGACGTTGCTTCATCATCTTCCTCCCATGAGTGGAACCATTTCACTGATTTACTACCTAAACCTCTTTCGACTACCATCAGGCCAGCTGGTGTTACGGCATCCATCTCACCCCCTTCATATCCAGTAATATGGGGATTCCAGCTCAGCCCAGCATATGTCTCGTCAAACACACCGCCTTCTGCCTTCACGGTTGCATAGATCTTTGCATGAACACTAAACATAACGCCGCCCAATCTTGCGACACGTATGTTTTGATCTGGGCCGAAATGTTCAAATCCTCCGACTATGGTTTTGCCAAAACGATCCAGCTCGATGTCATCTTCTATCCTCTCGCGAAGTGTTTCCCAGGATGAGGTCTCGGGCAGCTTGAACCAGGGTAGCAGCGTGATATGAGGTGGAAGAGAGCGAAACCTCTCGCCCACCTGCACCGTCGATAGAGGTGCTGCCATCATCATCTCTGCCGGGTGCTCGAGTGCAGGCATGGACTACTTTTGGCGTTCTAGATAGCTACCATCTCTTGTATCTACCTTTATGATGTCGTTGTTCTTGATGAAAGCAGGTACTTTCACCGTTTTGCCCGTCTCGAGTGTAGCGTCTTTTTGTACACTACTCGTCGTATCACCCTTCACCACGTCTTCTGTGTACGTCACTTTGAGAAATACATTCTTGGGCAGCTCGACATTGATCACTCTCTCATCAAAAAACTGCAGAGCAACCTCGTCGCCTTCTCGCAAATAATCGCCAGCATCGCCCATGTCCTCCAGTGACAACTGAAATTGCTCGAAACTCTGAGGGTCCATAAAGTGTGCAGCGTCAGCATCCGCATAAAGATACTGGACTGTTCGCGTGCCAACATCGGCAGGCTCTATTTTGTCGGCACCCTTGTATGTCTTTGGCTGTACCGCGCCGTTGATAAGATTCTTGAGCTTCACGTTTACGATACTACCCCCGCGACCCATAA
>CALFQW010000005.1 GCA_937919305.1 uncultured Candidatus Saccharibacteria bacterium | reverse complement strand
ATCGACGTTTTCTTGTAGGTGTACATGACTATGCTATAGACAGTGACAGTGAAGAATATTGCCACACTAAGACTAGCTATCGTCGTAGAAATGATGTGTACAAATGGCTGGATCATCAGTGCGATTAAGCTCACTGAGATAAGCAAGGCCCAGGATCCATCAGATTTCATGAACTCTTTCAGCTTTTTTTCAGAAGCATATCGCATAGTAGGTTTTAGTGTAGCAGTAACATTGATCAAATTAGTAATGTTGCCAAAAGCACTTTCTTTTCACGGATACGATGGCTTTATAATGATATATGCCACCATCCACCAATAAAAAAATAAGATAAGGGGGATAGTACATATGAAAAAAGTAGCAACTAACACGCTCGCAACGCTTGTTTTGATAGGAGTGATGAGTCTAAGTAGTATCAATGTCTCAGCTCTCTCGTCCAGTTCAAAATCAAATGACAACAAACAAGCACTTCGTAAGCTCGAAAAAGTATATCAACGACACGACCGCAAGATGGAGCTTCGTGCGAGTGTACTGGGCGTAAGCGCTGAGCAGCTCAGAACGCAACTTCGTGAAAAATCACTAGAGACTATCGTCAAAAAACACGGCTTCAAGAACATGTCGAGCTTTTACACTGCTGTAACTGGTAAGTTAAAACATGAACTTCGTCAGCGAGGCTGGAGTGAAAAAAAGCTGGAGGAGCGAGTCCAGAAGAGGATGACCAGGCTTACTGCTTCATTGCGAACCCAGCCTGCATTTAGCGTATAATAGTGTGCATGCTCACGATGCATGCGCGGCAAAAACATAAGAAACAGACCCTAACCACGAGGCCCTTGCCATGCCGGCACGGGCCTCTCTTATTCGGGCGGGCGATAAATCAATAATGAAAGCTAAAATGACAGTATTCGAACGGAAAATCAGTGGAATTCATTGAGCTTATTTTGGCGTTCAGCGCAGACGGCATGTTACTAGTAGTGATCGCAACGACTGCAGTTGTCTTGCTAGCGAGTGTCAGAAAATCATTCTGGACAGATGCGCCAGTTTTTGTCATGGCGGGTTTAACCTCTCTGCTGACTGCAAAGATCGCTAGCATCATATATCAGCCAGAATCAGTGCGTCCGTTTGAGAAACTGGGCGTTGACGCCGGTGCCTCGTATATAAATAATCCAGGCTTTCCGTCTGATCACGTGTTACTTGCAACAGTGTGCGCTATTGCAGTGTACGTGGCAACGAAAAACAAAGCGTTAGGTATAGTGATGATATCGGCGGCGGTATTGATAGGCCTTGCTCGGGTTGCTGCGTTGGTACATACGCCTCTGGATATTTTCGGTGGGTTCATAGCTGGAATAGCTGGAGCGATATGGTATCGCTTATTGACAAACAAACGTCCTTAAGAGATTATATACAGAATTATGAACCCAGAAAAGCCTGCCCCATCATACGATCCGTACAACCTTGACTTAAATGCCGTAACGAGATTGATCGCTGTTGGATTGGTCACGGGAGTGGTTGGTTGGTTGCTGTATTGGCTGTTAGCGAATTATTTTGTCTCACCGATCTTCTGTTCTACAACTGACACATTCGGGTTGTGTAAAAATGGCGGCACAATAGCCTGGATCAGTGCCCATGTGGTCGCCTCAGTATTGGCGGTTATAGCACTGGCGCAGTTGGCGGTATATAGGCCGCTTCTAGTTGTCATCGCAGCTTTGGCATCACTCTGGTCAGCTCACTCATGGCTAGGTGTGTTGCCATGGTGGCAGGGGCTTATAGCGCAAGGCATATTATTTGCAATCGCTTTTGCAGTCTTTGGATGGATCGCACGAGTTGCTAACTTTTGGCTCACGGTAATTGTGATCGTCGTGCTCGTCGTGGTAGCCAGGATTACACTACTTTACGCATAAGCAGTTATACTATCTACATGGAAATATATCTGATCGCATTTGTCATATTATTAGGGTTTGGGGTTTTATCGTATCTAATCGTTAGAAAACAAAAAACTACGGATGAGTCAAATGCATCGCAGTTGTTAAAGCAGGATATGATCGAGCTCAACAGGAGCATTGCTGATCTGAAGGATGGCATGCAGCAAACAGTTGGTGATCGTCTTGATAAAAACCAAGAACTCATGAGGGAAACACTGACAAAACAGCTTGGTGAAAGTGCAAAACTCATAGCCGATGTAACACAGCGTCTCACAAAGTTAGATGAAACCAATCGACAGGTCAAAGATGTGGCAGATGATCTGAGAACACTGCAAAACGTACTTCAGAACCCAAAGCAGCGAGGTGTTCTCGGGGAGTATTTTCTACAAACAGTTCTAGAAAATGTCTTGCCGCCAGAGAGATTTGGCTTACAGTATCGTTTCAAAGACGGTGATATCGTCGATGCAGTCATATATCTCGACAAGAACAAGATATTACCGATCGATAGCAAATTCAGTCTTGAGAACTACAATAGACTTGTTGATGAAACTGACAAATCCAAAAGAGATATGTTGGCAAAACAAATAAAGTCTGACCTCAAAAACCGTATCGATGAAACAGCAAAATACATAAAGCCTAACGAAAATACCATGGATTTTGCGTTCATGTTTATTCCGTCAGAAGCAGTGTATTATGACCTGTTAGTGAACAAGGTTGGAGCAGCAGGGGTCAGCGCGCGCGATTTGATAGAGTATGCATTTGCTGAAAAACACGTCATCATCGTGAGCCCTACAAGCTTTATGGCATACCTTCAGACTGTCATGCAAGGTCTACGTAGTCTTCAGATCGAAGAACAGGCTAAGGATATCCGTATTAGAGTAGGGCAGTTGGGTAAACATCTTGGCGCGTATGATACTTATATGAGAAAACTCGGCAGCAGCCTGAGTACGACTGTGAATCATTTTAATACCGCCCATAAAGAGCTAGGTAAGATAGACAAAGACGTCGTCAAAATCGCAGACGCATCTCCAGGAGTCGAGCCAATGGTCATTGATAAGCCTAGCCAAGAAGATTTATCGTAACCAGGTATCGACTTACAAGTAAAAACGCCCCTTCTGGGGCGTTTTTACTAAACAACGTTCTTTTGTTGAGTAAGGCTAAAGCTCTTTACTCTTCCAGCTTAGACCGGCGAGTATGAGGTAGAGATTTGCACCAAGTGCTGCACCAAATAACGCACCGAGTACTGTTGGCAGCGTGAAGTGAGTAGGTTCTTTTTGCTCCTCAGTCGTTGCTTTGCCAGATATGCTGTCATTGATAGCTTTGACATCTCGCTCGGTTTGGCCAAGTGCTATTGCCGGGTTAAG
>CALFQW010000004.1 GCA_937919305.1 uncultured Candidatus Saccharibacteria bacterium | reverse complement strand
GGTTACAACCTAACGATACTCGTCAGGTTTATCACGAGGGTCATGTCAAAGCAGTCAAGATTTATGATCCTTACTACATCCCTGACTGTGATTGGCCTGTTTGCTGCATTCTCCGGATTTAGTCCTAGTATGAATAGGGCGGTACTAGTGACGGTCCTTGGTCTGTTGGCGTGGTATGTTGGTCGACGTTTTCATCCAGTGCATCTACTAGCTTTTGTTGCAGCGATCACGTCACTTGTGAATCCTACGTATATCTACTCTGACTTAGGTTGGTATCTGTCTTTCTTTGCATTCGCGGGCGTTTTGATCGTTGCGCCTTTAATTCTACGATTGCTATACAAAAACCGTGAACCATCCGCGCCTGTGCAGCTTGTGACCGAGACGATAGGTGCGGAACTGATGGCGTTGCCGTTGATTGCTTTTTCGTTTGGTATGCTACCCGTTTTTGGGCTCATTGCGAATGTACTGGTAGCACCTCTCGTACCTTTTGCGATGGCTCTCATAACTATTGCTGGAATTATTGCAATGGCCTCATCAACACTCGCAGGTATTTTTGGCTATGCAGCGAACATACTAATAGGCTATATGGTTGCAGTCATCGAGCAGCTCTCAAGCATTGAGTACGCTGCTCTAACGATAAACGTCGGGATAGCTGAACTTGTTGTATGGTATATGCTGATCACTGCCTTTTGTTCTATCGCCGCACATAAAACGCGGTATAATTTTCGATCTCGGTCTATTTCGAGCGAATTATAGCTACTTTACTAACAGGGGTAAATAACGTAGTATATACACGATATGGCAGGACACAGTAAATGGGCAAAGATCAAACGTGACAAAGGTAGCAACGATGCAAAGCGCGGTGCAGTATTCACCAAAATAGGTAATCAAATTGCCATCGCAGCAAGGGCTGGTGTGGATCCAGACATGAATCCAAGTCTCGCGACAGCCATCGAAAAAGCAAAAGCCGCTAATATGCCTCTCGCAAACATCCAGCGTGCAATCGATAGAGTTAAGGATAAGTCTGCAGCTCAACTCGAGGAAGTGACTTATGAGGGTTACGGACCTGAAGGCGTAGCAATAATAGTCGAGGCTGCGACCGACAACAAGAACCGAACCTATCCTGAGGTACGGCATACTTTCTCGAAGTTAGGCGGCAA
>CALFQW010000003.1 GCA_937919305.1 uncultured Candidatus Saccharibacteria bacterium | reverse complement strand
TGGTGATGACGGCCCTCATAATGACATTCTATCCGTCCTTTAGCGACTCTGGTGGCATTGAAACAGTTGCAAAGCAACTACCAGAACAGCTACGGGGGCTCATCGGCGACCCTTCAGACTACAAATCTTTGGACGGATTTATCGCTTCTCAGATCTATGACATCCGTATGACGTTACTGATTATCATCATGACCCTTGTGTTGGCGTCGGGGATGAGCCTCAAAGACGAGGAGACCGGTGATATGCGCACGCTGCTAGCCACATCTATCAGCAGGGCTAAGCTGTTTTGGCAAAAGTTCCTCGCAGGGGTGATCATCATATCAACTATCAATCTTGTAGCCACTGCTGGCACCTACCTGGGAATTTTGAGTCTCGGGGAAGATGCGCCCCACCAGCTAATATGGCAGCTCTTCATTCTATCGACACTCTTCGGTGTTGCAACATTCAGCATCCCATACAGCATAGGGGTCGCAACAGGAAAGCGAGCGATAACTATGTTTGTGGGTCTATTTGTTGCTGTCGGCAGCTATATGATCACGACATTTGCGAGCGCTGTCGAATGGATAGAGTACATAGAAAAAGTCTCTATCATGCACTATTTTGACACTACGTCGATACGAGAAGGGCAGATCAATAGCGCCGACATCACCATCCTTCTCCTGATTATCCTCGTGTCTTTACTCGTGTCGCTAGGTGTTTTCAGAAAACGCGATATAAGCTAATCGCTGTATTAAATCACTTGTTATTTGCCCTGATAGCACGCCGGAAACTTTGCTCTGCTGCTGGATCGGCAAATCTAGCTATAGGCTTGCGTACCAGTACGGGATAAGCACGACGTTTAGCGTCGATGTCTCGCAGCGAATCTATAAAATAATCCTCGAGTAACCACTCACGCCCAGGAGGTGTCCTTCCAATAACTGTTATCAGCCAGAGCTTCTCACCCCATTGCTCACTCTTTTCTATATGCACACCGCCCGCAACCGTGAGGGGCTCAGACGGGATAGTGTCCGCAACGCGCTTCACTAGCGATCTTCCGATCTTTTCATTATTGACGAACACATCTACTGCTAGTGTCCTCAAGCCACCGGGTGTTACTTTGACGCCATGTATTTGTTGATTATGTAACCATATTACTTCGCCATTGATGTTGCGAAGCTTCGTAGAGCGTAAAGTAATACGCTCTACAACACCACTGACGTCAATAAACGGCTCGACTCGTATAAAATCACCAACATCGAACCAGCGTTCGATGATCATAGCTGATCCCGCTGTAATATCGCGCAGGATCATACCAGCTGTCGCACCCGCTATGACTATGAAAAACGCGCTTGCACCGATAGCAGCAGTTGAATAATTTGCTGCAGGACTAATAAATTGCCAAGCAACAAAAGCGACCACGCCAACTATGACGGCCCTAACGAGCGCTATAGCGACACTGAGATGCGTCTCTAATCGACGATACTGTAATCGCTTCATCTCAGTTGTCGCATTATCTGATGCACTGGCTGTTAGACGGGCAATCTTGATGATGCCAAGCGCTACAAAATGACTCACTATATAAGCAAAAACGACTGACACGAGGAGCAATATCAGTGATCGAAGAGCATTTGGTTGAGCAACGAAGCTCGATAGCTCGTTAGTGATTTCTTGTAGTATGCCTGTTTCCACGACGATTGATTGTATGCTGAATTTTATGGTAATACAATGGCTTACATGCTAGCTGAATTATTTCTAGCGTAACTATAAAAATAACCCGAGCATAGTGCTCAAGGATATTTTCATTGCTAGACATAAAGAACGATTACCAAACTTTGATAAATGTAACAGATAAAGATATTAATGGCCCCACCGGCGTGAATAGCTTGGGGCTAGTGGGCGTGTTGCAGGAACATTTAGATATGGAAGCACCCTCATTCGAGGGGCTCCCATGCTCGGGTGCTCTCCTTTCCTGAGGGTGCAGTTGGAGTTGTTGTCAGCCCA
>CALFQW010000002.1 GCA_937919305.1 uncultured Candidatus Saccharibacteria bacterium | reverse complement strand
GAGTCTGACCACGTTGGGTATGCGTGGAGCATGCGAGCGATGTCGTGCGCATGAAGTCGGTGTTGGATCGCCAGCGTGAGTTCATGGATCACTTCTCCTGCATGTTCGGAAACAACACTACCGCCTATCAGCGTACCGTTCTTGTCAGTGATGACTTTTGCGAATCCATCCATAGCGTTCGCGACATTGGCACGGGCGACACTGTTGATTGGCGCGATGCCTGTCATGATAGGCATGTCACGTCGCAGGCAATCTTCCTCACTCATGCCGACACTCGCGACTTCTGGCGCAACAAATGTGACTCGGGGGACGGCCCGGTAATCAACCGCAACTTTCTGACGATGTAGTATATTGTGCGCAGCGTTGCGGCTCTCGTAGACTCCGACGTGGGTGTACATATTCGTACCGAGAACATCGCCAGCCGCGAAGATATGTTTAGCGGAGGTTTGCAGATATTCGTCCACCTCAATACCTCTATCGGTATACTCAACACCAGCATTCTCGAGTCCGATATCAACTGATGGTTGCTTGCCGTTTGCTAGGAGCACATGCTCTACTTTCACGGAGTGCTGCTCACCGCCACGCATATAGGCAACTCGCGGGTGGATAGCGTCCATAGTTACATTCGTAATCTTGGCTTTGTTGAGAACATGGATACGACGACGTTTTGTGAAGACTGCTTCGACGAGATGTGATACTTCTTGATCTTCGCGGGGTAGCAGACGGGGGGATTCTTCTGCGATGTAGACTTGCGTACCAAAGCTCGCAAAGAGCTCAGCGAACTCAACACCTACACTGCCGCCGCCGATGATGAAGAGAGACTTCGGTGGTCGCTTGAGCTCGAGGGCAGATCGTGGGTTAAGGATGTTTACTTGTGACGAGAGGGGTGCTCCTAGAGGGCGCCACTGTGCACCAGTCGCGATCAAGAAGTTTGCTGCACTGATATGGCGTCTATTAACACTGATTTCGTGGGGTGAGATAAAATGCGCTCTCCCTTTGAAAACACCGATGCCTCTTGTCTTGTAGTAGTGTGAGGTTGTTTCGACGCCAGTTCGACGCACTGCGTGGTCTTTCCACGCCTGCACTGAAGGGAAGTTAAATCCTGTCGATGATGAACGTATACCGAAAGAATCAGCCGTCTTTGTCGTTTGTAGCACGCGTGCGGCTTCCAGTAGGGCTTTGGTCGGGATACAGCCCCAGTTCGGGCATTGACCGCCGAGCGTATCGCTCTCAACGACAGCAACTCGCTTACCAGCACTCGCGACCATGTCGGCGGCAACTGATCCACCGGCGCCGCTTCCTATAATGACGAGGTCGTAGTCATATTTTGTTTGTTT
>CALFQW010000001.1 GCA_937919305.1 uncultured Candidatus Saccharibacteria bacterium | reverse complement strand
TGCTCGGAACGTATCGATTTGCTTCTGCTTCATCTTTGAGAAATCTTGACCGTTGACTGTCACGGTACCCGACGAAGGATGATCTAATCCGCTCATGACGTGCATCAAAGTACTCTTGCCGGAGCCGCTTTTACCGATGACAGCGACTGTTTCACCTTGCTTCAAGGTAAAACTAATCTTTTTCAGTGCACTGAAGACATGCGGTTTCTTGCCATAGGTCTTTTCGATCTGTTCGAGTTGTATCATATATTTACTCAACTACCTCTACACCTCGCCAGAAGGCAACATAGCCAGTAAAATCATTGCCGACTTTTTCTACTGAGCCATCTTTCGGTGATGCATAATACCAGGCTGCAGCGTCATTCACTTCACCATCAACCGTGACATCGTAGTAGCTTGAAGTCCCTTTCCAGAAACACTCTGTTTGATGGTCACTGTCAGAAAAATACTCTTTGTTAAGGCTGTTTGGTGGGAAATACCAATTACCTTCTATACGCAGTAAATCATCTTTCGGCGACTCTGCTATAACTGTATCTTTCCATATTGCCTTCATCTGAACGAATCCTCCTTTATGGTAGCCGTATTTCACAGCACCTCTACTAACTGCAGTATAACAAACATCTATCGTGCTTACACTTTGCTATACTCTGGATATGAGTAATCTAAAACAAACATTGCAAGCGCTGTTCACAACCGCCACTGACAATACGCTCGAGACACTGCGCATCGATGATTCCTTGTCCCCAAATATGCGCGCACTAAGGCTCAGTGTCGAGATAGCTGACACGCTCGTTGCTATGGGTGTATCGACAGCTGATGTCGTCAGTATGGCGCTAGATATAACTGATAGATATTGTCGCAGAAAGGTGCAGTTCGATATATCGAGTACCCTCATAACTGCCAGTCAGGACCGTGGTAACGAGCGAGAGCCATTGACGCTCGTTCGTCATGCTACAGCTCGCACGGTCAACAACATGACCGTTCAGAGCCTGCAAGAGCTCGTTCGAGATATTCAGCAAGGAAACTTGAAGTTAAACGAGGCCGAAGAGCGTCTCGATCACATCCGAAACAATCCACGAGGCTATCCGAGGATAATCACGGTAGGTGGTGGTGCACTGATTAGCGTTGGGGCGGGCATGCTCTTTAACGCTAGCCCACTCATATTAACAATCATGTTCTTACTAGGGGCTGGCGTGACATATGCGATGCGCTACCTAGGACACCTTCGCTTTCCGGCTTTTTTCATACAGATATTCGCCGCTATGCTGATAACTCTCGTTGCAGCCGGTGTGACCTGGCTTGATCTGTCATCAAACGTCACCTGGATATCAAACATCAATCCAACGCTGATCGTAATCGGCGGTATCATGATGCTCCTCGCAGGACTCACGACGGTTGCGGCGGTGCAAGATGCTATCGACGAATTTTATGTCACTGCAAACGCTCGGCTCTTAAAAGTTATCATGATGACGATCGCCATAGTTGCTGGCGTACTCGCCGGCATATACATAGCCAAGAAACTTGGCGTAGCGATACAGGTAGATGCAGCACAAGCTACAAGGCGAGCAGATTGGCAGATACTCGGCGCTATCCTGATCTCTGCGGGCTACGCACTCAACATGCAGACAAAACCCCTTGGCGTCATCATCTCTGGTGGACTCGGAGCACTCAGTATCGGGGTCTATGCTATCACTGCAGACGTATCTAACTTGTCTATAATCGTTGCGACGGGAGTGGCCGCGGTTGCAGTTGGTGCAACGGCGACTCTGTTCTCACGAATCTGGCGAACGCCCTCTGCTGCGCTCATGACAGCAGGTATTGTCCCTCTCGTTCCGGGACTAAGCCTATATAACGGCTTGTTTGATCTCGTTGGCACATCAACGAGCGTCAATACGTTTGATAATGGTATCTTCACTCTTTTCAACACAATCCTGATCGCACTTGCAATTGCAAGTGGAGTAAGCCTCGGACACCTTCTAGCTCGACCTGTGCGACGGACACTCGTGCGCGCACGCAACGTACTGCCGATCCCCAAAGTTGCCGACAATTAAGCTGGCGTCATTAACAGACTTCAAAACAACCGTACATTCAGATATGTATGTTTGACAAATATACTGTAAACTATTATAATAGTTTCAAGCCCTTACTACTGGAAGGTAGCACCTCATGGAGTCAATGACCAGTCAGATCACGACCGTCCAAGGCATCAAGGCAAGATCGCGAGAGCTCACCATCATTACAGCGTCGAGCTCTTTCGAAGCTCGTGACCGCGTTATCACTCTTGCGTCTTCAGGTCTCGAAAGGGACGTCCAGCACGCAGCAGTACACCGGTTCCAGGGGTTCGCCTTCGCAACAGGTGGGTACGATCATGTCTGGTACGTACCGCACCACCTGATCTGTGGCTTCAACGGCAATGGACCGCTCTGCACTGCGGCTGCCCTCGCAGCACTTGGCTTTGGCAACGAGTCGCAGATCGGCTCCGAGATCACTGTCGGTGGCAACACTGCACGCTTCCACTACACCAAGTAGGTTGATCGAGAGCGGGCACAAGAAGTAGGGGCTAACCCGCCACATGTTGGCGGGTTTTTCCTTTTTGAGTATCTGTGTTTATCACTTATTCAAACGTAGTCGATCCAATAGCCAGTCTCTCGGGAGCATGCTCAAAAACCAGCCTGCACGCGGCCCTGATGACTTGTCTATAATGAGACGGTATAATGACTGGAATAATTCTTTTGGCTCCAAATCAACCGTATCTTTGAATTCGTATATTGCCTGGTGAAACCACGCGCCATCCGCATCTTCGGGTGCGGTATTGATCTTGTCCGCGAGTGCACTAAAATACGCTTTCTCTGCGTCCGTAAAGTTATCTGCATCGACGTGATCAACAAGTGAAAATTTGACATCGTCTGGGGCGCGGCGCTGTAGCCACTGCTCTATAAACTGCAGTTCTTTGCGGATCACGTCCGACTCGGCGCTCACAACATCGGCATATTCAGTAAGCCGTATGATCTCAAGTGTTTTATCAACGTCTTTCAGGGCGGCCTGATAACTAGCAACGAGATGGCTAAATGGTACCCTACTCACGACATGCTCTTGCCCGCCACGTGTGCATATGTCAAATAGCTGCGCCTCAGCTTCGCTCTTATCTTCTTTGGCTGCAAACGCAGCAAACTCATCCATGAGCTTAACAACGCCATTGATAGGATCGAATGATATCAGCTTCAGAGGGGGTGACTTCAATATCAAGTACCGTACGACCTCGGAAGGCATAATCTCCGAACCTTCCACCGCATCAAGGCCAGTTCCCTTGCTGGCGCTCATCTTCTTTGTATCGCCTGCCATGTTGATGAAATCATAAGCGACAGCCATAGGCGGCTCAGCACCATAAACATCTCGTACGATCTGTACGCCCGTGTCATAGCTGCTACCCTTTGTCATATGATCACGACCTGAGGGCTCAACTGCTACACCCTGCAGCCACCAACGACCCGGCCAATCCAGACGCCAGTCCAGCTTTACCTCGCCCTTGTCATAGTGCACCGACCCGATGTGTTTGTAGCTGAGGGCCACAAGAGGATGATTCGCCCCCAGTTGCTTGAGCTCGATGGCCAAGCATTTCTGGCAATACTCCAGGGCCTTG